>NZ_KV794732.1:0-67097 GCF_001808895.1 Corynebacterium sp. HMSC070E08 | reverse complement strand
GATGGCAAGTCCGATTTCCGCGGTACGGCAGATGAAAATAGGGGAGCAAACTTGTAAGCGCTAGCGTGCGGGTTTGCTAATATGACGTGGAGCACTTTTGTGCGGAAATGTCATCGCGCTTCTTTGGGGGCTATAGAACCACAAAGGGGCACACTAATCCTAAAGGATAGTTATGCAATTTGAAGCAGTTTCCAGACCTTTGCAAGAGATACTTATAGTGGGTCAGCATGTGATACCTCGTTATCAACGCCGATATGCTTGGGACGAGCTTAATATTGAAGAATTCTGGAATGACCTTAGGAGCAACCAACAGGGCCACTTCCTCGGAAGTATGGTCGTATGTGGGCCGCGGTCAGGCGAGATGGAGATTATCGACGGGCAACAGCGAATTACGACAGCACTAATCTTGCTCTCTGTATTGCGCGACGAATATATCCGACTCGAGGAAACAGCGCTTGTTGGTGGTATCGAACCACTAATAAAGTACGTTGACCTTAATGGTAAAGAACGATTCCGCCTCGAAAATCGGGACAGTTCTGCGAACGATAGGTTGGTAGAGTCGGTTCTCACTCCCGAAAAGAAACGTCAGTACCCAAATGGACAGTACCTTGACTCGCTTGAAGTTGCGGCTAGGAATAAGTTTGAGGCGCTCATTCATGCTCAACAGGAGAGGACGGGCGACTCGGTTTCAGTACTAAACGAAATGCGAGACTCTTTGGTGAAGGCAGAGGCTGTTTATGTGTGGGCTGATAGTAGGCGTGATGCCTTTGGGGTATTTGAGACTCTAAACGATCGCGGGCAAAGTCTAACGGTTGTTGACTTGGTTAAGAACACAATTTTATCACGGCTAGCTGAGCGAGCCGATCGGGGGGATGACAAAATGTGGGCGAAAGCGATTGACCTTGTTGAGCAATCGGAGCTTGACAATATTGACTTAAATCAATTCTTGTATTATCACTGGAATTCAATTGCGCAGAATGGCGCTGTAGCGGGCGAGCCTGTGGAAGAAAAGAAAATCCGACGTTCGGTTGAGGAATTCTTGGAAGGGGGAACATGCTCGGAAGAGTCTGCGAAATTCTTCCTTGAAGAGTTTTTGCGATCCGCCTACATTTTTGAAGCCTTAGGTAAGACTTTGACCACCGGTGGGGCAGCGGAACCGTGGAAAGAGCTATCGGAAGGGGTGGGTTGGCACCAACAAAAATTCGATAAAATAGCGTGGGCGCTTTATGGGGTTCTGGTTTCTGGAGCCGCTCAACCATTTATGTTACTTCTGGCACTAATGCGAAAGTACCTCGAGAAAGATGGTTGGATGAAAAGCGCTGATTTGATTGCTTTTCTCCAAGAGATTAAGAATTACCAATTTCGATGGTCGATTGCGGGTAAAGGATCAACTTCGACGCACAGGCGCTTGTATCGCAAAGCTGCTACCATGGTTTACCTTGCTGAAAATGCTGGAGATCTACGCGCCGCGATGCAGGAGTTTCAAATTGGCGCCTCGAAGAAAGGGGCGACAGACCACCAGTTCAAAGCAGGTCTAGGGAAGTTAGTTTACTCTAATTCTCGTAGAAAAGATGTTCATAAGATCCGGTACATTCTTCGAGAAATTGAAACAAATAAGTCGGTAAGAACTCTTGATTTTTCAAAGCTGCAGACGATTGAGCACATTGAACCTCAAGCTAACAAATCCGAGAATACTCCTCGAAATAGTTGGGTATTCAAACTTGGCAACCTGATGCTATTGCCTGGTGAGGTGAACAGTACGCTTCCTAATGGTTTTGCAGATAAAGCGCCAATTCTGGCGAAATATACTGGTGCTCATGACAATGTTCTTCTTCAAGCAGTATCGGATGGCGCGTGGGGAAATGAGTTAGCTGGAAAGCGGCAAGAAGCTATTGAGGACTATGCATGCGTAATTTGGCCGAAGGCAAAAGAGATTGATTGATAGAGTTGAAACAAGATCGTTTCGCTCGCCAGTTACTAGGTTTTGATACCCGTTGACTCGGCAATCATGCTTGCATGTAGCTCACTGTCCAGCAATGTAGGTTTTCTTTTGCCGTTCGACTGCAGCCGTAGGTTTGAGATCACCAGAGTCTGACGAAATCCCACTTAATGTTGAGTATCGCAGGCAACGTTGGAAGTGATAGCGATGGATCTCTTGATGGAATCGGGCAAAATGGGACATGATTTGGCGTAGGAGCAGCTCTACGATATATATCGTCGCTCGGCCCTCACCAAGGCTACGGGCAGGTGAGGGCCATTTTTCTAGCGAGTTTGGGAACTGGTGCCGCTATGTTGGCCCGAGTCGCTTTTTAATAGCATCACTCACATACGCAAACGGAATCCGCTCCTGCTCAATGCGCAGTCGGCCCTCGGTGAAGAGCAGGCGGTAGGCGCGCTGCTCTTCGGTGGTGAGGTGGGTAAGCGTGGCGGAGCCGTCGCCGGGGTCGGGGACGGCTAGGTGCTGGAATGTGGTGACGGTGGCGGTGTCCATGAGTAGTGACGTCGTGTGGGGGAAGTGGGCACGCACGGCGTTGAGGATGGCAAAGCCGGCGGCATCGAGGTCGCCCCAGTAGGTGATGTCGGCTTGGTGCAGCCAGTTCAGTGCGTGGAGTTGGTGGGCGGCAGTGCCGGAGCCGAGGAGGGCGATGGTGGGAGGGGAGGCGTCGGGAAGCGCCGGCAGGGCCAGGAAGGTCTGCTTGTTTTCCACGATGAGTACCCGGGGTGGGGTGTCGGGGAAGAGTTCGGCGGCGTCGGCGAGGGGGATTTCGATATCGGGGAGTGCCGGTGCGTGGTTGAGGTAGCGCAGGCGCAGGCGGGTGTCGCTGCGGCGCAGGCCCAAGTCCGTGATACCGAAGGGCGCGAGGAGCGCCAGGAGCAGGCGGCGGTGGTTGCCAATCCACTTGCCATCCACGCCTTCCACCGGCACGGCGCGCTCCCACTCGCCGGAATTAGGGTTTGCGCGCAGCCAGCGCAGGCACGGCCCCAGGCAACGCAGGTCGTACGGGCTTAAGTCTTTCCACTGGTTGTAGGAGCGGTGGACGGTGTGGGTGAAGTCCGGGGACTCCGGGAAGATGGCGGCGATGTCCTGGGCGCGCTGTTGGGCGGTGGAATACTCGCGTTCCAAGCCGGCAGCGGTGGCGATGCGTTCGGCGCCGTTGATTGTGATGCGGGTCGGGACGTTATTGGTGCCCAGGCCCGCGCGGGACCAATTGCGGGACTCGTAGATGACTTCCTCCTGGTGCGGCCAGCGCTGCCAGGCGCGGATGAAGTCTTGGGTGGTGCCAATATCGCGGGCGGCGGCCGTGGCTGTCGGTGGGTGCAGCGGCCACGCCAGGTGCAGCGAATCCGGATCGGACAGTGCTTCAGCGAAATGGTTGCGCAGGTATTTCGCCGCGTGCACCTGCAGGTCTTTAGGCATCCGCATCGGTGGGCTCCTCAGGGTGGGGTGGTTCGGGGTTGGGGGAGGAGAGGATGGAGGCGTCGATAAGTGAATAACCTGTGCGCGCCTGCGGGCGGCCGTTGATAATCGGCTCGTCGTAGTTGACCACGATGGTGCCATCCACGTAGGGCGAGAGCGTCTGGATGAGCTTGAAAGGCGTGGCCAGAATCATGTGGAAACCAAAGGAAGCAAAGACGGACATGGCCGTGCGGGTAAAGGTGGGATCGGCGCGGTCAAAGGCCTCGTCCAAGATGATGGAGCCATAGGTGGGCACGTCCTGGTCTGGCTCCGCCAGGCGGAAGCGCAGGGCCGCTGCCAGGCAGAAGAAGACGAGTTTTTGCGCTTGGCCGCCGGAGAGCGAGGCGGAATCCTGATAGGTATTGGCTGTGGTGCCGTCGGGGTAGCACTCGCGGCCGATGAAGCTGACGTGGCGACGGGTATCCAAGACCACGTTGCGCCAGCGGATATCCTCCGGGTGGCTCGAGCCCAGGCGGCTCAGAATCTTGTCCAGGGCGTGGTAGCGCTGCAGGGCGGCATCGTGCTCATCCTTGCTGATTTCGGCCAGGCTGTGGGAGGTGGCGGCATCGAGGTCCCGCTGGAAGTCGTGGACCACCTGGCCGCGGGCATCCTTGACATCAATGCGCAGGGTGCGCTCACCGTTGAAGGGCGAGCGCTCCAGGGACTTGTTGATGAACTCCATACGCGTTTCAATATCGCTGCGGGCATGGCGCAGGGAGGAGGCAAGGTGGGAGAGGTTCTGGACGGTCTGGCCGTTGAGCAGCTCCAGGAAGCGGGCGCGGAAATCTGCCAGGCGGTCAGCTCGTAGGTACTTCAGCTTCTCTATGCCTTCGCCGGCGAAGCTGGCCTGCGGTTCCAGGTCGGCGGCTTCTGCTGGCCACTGGGACAGGTAAGCGTGGAGGACGGAGACGATCTTGCCGTTGGCGTCCTCGATGCGGCGCGCGGCGGTGCGGGCGGCGTCCTGCAGGTCGGCCTGGACTTCATCGCGCCGGGCATCGATGTTATCGATGGTCAGCGTGCGCTTGCCCTTGTGTAAGGCCTCCTCGACGGCTTTCGCTATGTCCTTGTCGGCGATTTCCGGAACGGTACCGATGGCGTGGCGGCGCTCGGTGGAGCGCTTCAGCTCGCCTTCGACGTCACCGAGGTGTTTCTGTGCCTGGTTGAGCCGGGTGCGGGCAGCCTCCAGCTTTTCCTTCGCGTGCTGATGTGCGGCGGCCAAGGCTTGGGCTTCGGGGGAGGATGCCAGGGAATCGTATTGCGCTTGCAGGTCCTGCTTGCGGGCTTTCGCGGAGGCGGTGTCAATGTCCTGGAATTTCGTGTCCAGCACCTGCTGGGCTTTATCGCGCTGGGTGCGCAGGATGTCCATCTTCCGGTTGAGGTTATGGACCTGCCTGGCGGTGGCGCTGGCGGTGGCTTTGGCCTGCTTTAACTGGGAGCGCAGTAGCTCAATCTTGGCGGTGTTGGTGGAACCCACCCGGTACCATGCGGTACCGGCAAAGCGCGTGCGGTCATCCTTGATGAAACGCGTGGAGCCGTCCTTGTCCTTGGGGCGGCTTTCCAAGCCATCGCGGGTAACGGCGGGAGTTGTGGTGACCTTGTCCAGTTCCGCTACCGACTCCACGCATTCATAGTTGAAGCGGCGGGAAATGTGTTGGCGTACCCACGCCGTCATGGGGTGATCCTGGAATTCCAGCTTGTGGATGAGCTGCCGCGGGCTGCGCGCGGAGGCTGGCGCCGACGTGAACTCCGGGATGGTGCGGTATTCCAGACGGGTACCCACGTTGCGGGAGTTGACCCACTGGTTAATGGCTTTCCGGGCTTCCTCCGGCACGAGGAGGGTGGCGGCGAAACCGTGCAGGAGCTTTTGGATGACCGGCTCCCAGTCCGCCTGCTGCGGGCTGATGTCGATGAGCTCGCCGGCGAAGGGAAGCTCGGATTCGGCGTAGCCGGTATCGCGGGCAAGTTGGGAGCGCAGCTCCACCAGGGCCTTGTCGATGTTGGTGCGCCGCGAGCTAAAAGAGCGCAGCTCGCTATCGAGCCGGGCGCAGGCGGTGGCCGCATCGCGGGCGGCCACGCCGGCTTCCTGCTGCTGGTTCGTCAGATTGGCGGAGTCGGTTTCGAAGTCGGAGAGGCGCAGCTGGGCGTTGGCCTGCAGCTCTGCGAATCCTTGCGGGCTGAGCTCATAGTGTTCGGTCCACTCGCCCACGGCAGCCGCAAGGCGCTGGAATTCTTTGGAGCGGTGTTCAATCTCTATGTCGGCGGTCTCCATTTTGGCGCGCAGGGCATCGAGCTCGCCGGCGCTGAGCTGGGAGACGGCCATCGCGGCGCGGCGCTCTGCATCATCAAGGTGGGCGACGTCAGCCTCGAGGGATTCCACTTCGGATTGAGCTTCTACCTGCTGGGCGCTCAGCGCACGGATGTGAGAGTCCAGCTCTTCTGCCACCAGGCGGGAGCGCACGGCTGGCAGCGCCTCGTTCATGGCCTCGGCTTTGTGCTTATCTGCCTCCGCGGTTGCGCGCTGGGCATGCAGCTGGGGTAGGGGAGCGAGCGTATCAATCTGGGCCTTGACGTCTTCGACCCGCAGGTACGCCTGGCGCAGATCCTCAAATTGCTCCACGGCCTCCTCCGCTCTGGAGAAGGTCGAGGGCTTGTCCAGCATGTAGTCCCGGAAGAGCTGATCCAGGCTGGAGAGCGACTTCGCGGACTGCGTGCGGTGAAGAAGCAGCTGGCCCTCCACGTTCTTGATGCCAAGGCGTTTGCGGAAACGATCCGCAAACGTGGCATATGTCGGCGTAAAGGACACGCCGGGTCCCTTGTACAGGGCCTTGATCTTGCGGGTGTCCAGGCTGCGGGTGAGCAAAGGGCTGAGCTTATCGACGTCCTCATCACCCGGCACCAGCCCATACAACTTCTTGATCTGGCCGACTGAGTTCTCACCGCCGTTGAGGCGGAAGATAGCTATGAGCGTGTGCTGCTTGCCCGCGCCATTGTCATAGGTCAGGGCAACCACCGAGTTGGTAGCGCCCTCCCGCAGGTATTCGGGGGCGATCTCACCGGTCTGCGCGTTTTCTTGCTGCCGCCAGGCACCGCGTACATAGGAGACCAGGCTGCGCCCGTTGTGCCGGCCTAGGTCCTGCTGCGACGCCGCGTTGAACTTCAGGTGGCTCTGTGGAACCAAGACCGCCGACATCGCGTCCAGCAGCGTGGACTTGCCGGAGCCCGAACCGCCGGTGATGAGGAAACCTTTGCGCGCCACCGGGATGGAGAAGTAGCCGTGGAAGGTGCCCCAGTTGATCAGCTGAATGCGGCTGATGCGGAATTGGCCGGGGTACAGGCTGGTGTGGCTAGTCATCGGAAGCCTTCTCCTTTTCCTCGTCTACCTGCTCTTCATCGGCTTGTGCCAGGCGGGCGTATTCATCGCGGATGGCGGTGACGGTGGAGGCGTCGAAAAGCTGGCGGAGCACCGGTGAGACCTCGAAGCGCCCTTCGGTCTCGGTAGCACTCAGCAGGGAGTAGTCGTTGTGAATGCGGTTGATGGCGGCGTTGAAGCGGCGGTTGAAACCGGCTTCATCACGGTTGTCCACTGCGCGGACGTAACCGATTCCCTCCCGGAGATCCTCGACGTCCACGATGACCCGCTCGCCGGGCAGCGCAAGCCCCAGCTCTTGGCGCAGGTTCAGCAGGATCGCGGTGTCGATGTGCTTGAGCTTGTCCGTGCGCAGCACCTGCGGGATGCTCAAGGTTTCTTCCTCCACCATCCGGGTAAACGCGAAGCCCTCGGTCTCGTCCACGACGAGTTCCAGAAACACCTCATGCAGCCGGGCGCGGAGGTTCTCCTCATCCGAGATGATGGCGGCCCACAGCACCGGTTCCTTCTGCGCGCGAATGAGCGGGCCCTGCAGGAGCTGCACTAACGCGCGCCGCGAGTGGTAGGTCAGCGAGCCTTTATCGTGCTCCCACAGCGGTGGCTCGTGTGCGGAATCGACGCGGGGAGTGTGTGCGGCGGTCACTGTAGCTCCTTAACGGTGGTGTGATCGAAATACTTGGCAGGGATATGGGCGCAGCGCACGGTGCCGTCCTCCTCGGTCCATGTGACTTTCTCACGCGATGGACGTAGCACGGGCACCGGGTGCTGGTCGGCGATGTGCACCAAGCCCACCACGCTGGCAAGGCCCTGGGTTGGTGGATGGGCTTGCAGCACCTGGCCGATCGTGCAGGGGCCGGACTGGGCGACGGCCCCGCGTATCGCCTCGTGCAATTCCTCGAAGTCAATCTCCGATTCGCGCACCAGCTCATATAAGGCTTGCGGGTCTTCTGCCTCCGGCTGGTATGCCTCTGGGGTTTCTTCCACGATTTCCCGTCCCGGGTTGGCTAGGCGGATACGGGAGACGGAGTGAATCGACATACCGATGCGCTGTAGCGGTGTCTCCATCCGGTGAAAGGCTTTGAGCTCGGAGTGTTGCGCGGCATCGATAGCCATGCCGCGGGCCTCCCGCAGTAGCTCAATCATGCGCCGGTCTTCCGCGAACTGCTCGGAGGAGACATAGTTGCGCAGGCTGCGTGCCAGCCCCGTCATGGTCTGGTTGACCTCGAAGCTCGTTTCCTCCATATCGCGAAAAAGCCTGCGCAGCTGCTGCCGCCTGTCCGCGGCCAGCGCCTGCCCGGCCTCGCTATCGAGGACCTCCGTGATCCACTGGTCCAACCAGGCGCTGCGCTCCCTATCCATCAGGAGGGAATAGAAGCCGCGGAAACTGCGCCCTGCGTCCGACTCCGCGATGTGGTCGACGCCGTTGAAGATCTCCTCCAGCACCTCGCCGCGATAGCCCTCTGGATCCAAAAGCTGGCGGCGCAGCTGGTGGTTGAGGGCTTCAAGCTCGTGGCGCACCCGGGCGAAATCGCTCGGCACGGCCATGGCCATGTTCAACACGTCTTGGACGCGTTCTTCTGCCTCCGCGGCGGTGAGCCTTTCGAACTGCCCGCGGCGGGCTTTCTCAATTTCACGGTCGATGCGGTCGCGTTCTTCCTCCAAGCTGGCTACGCGGCTAGCAATGTCCTCGTTCGTATCCCGCGCTAGCCTTTGCAGCGCGGAGCTAATCGATTCCACGCGTGACGCCGTCACCGTGGTCACCGGTGCCTCCCAGCGCTCAATGGCTTCGAGCGCGGACAGGGCCTCCTCGCTGGGTTCGAGCGTTTCACCGTGGGAGCTCTTTCCGGATTTTCTGATGAGCCACCCGGCCTTGACCCAGTCATTGCAGTAATTCTGCGGCGTGCGAGGCATGGAAAACTCACTGGCCAACACCTCGAAATCGGTGACCATGAGCTCATACACCTCCGCCGCTGGGCGTGCCCTGGTGCCGCGCGGGAAGTACTCCGCGATCAACGCCAGAATCACGGGAGCGTTATCCGCGGCCAGGAGCCGGATCGCGGCGGAATCGCGCATCAAACGCCGCAGCGATAGGGCGCGTGCTTCAACAGACATGTCTTGATTCTGACAGGTGTGCCGGACATGCGCAGCGAAGACTGGCTCAAATATTCGAAGCCCGCTGTCTGGCATTCGACCTGCAGAGTGCAGGTCGAAATAATCACGCCCATGGCGGCGGGCCATGAGTGAAGCTTTAAGCTGCGTTCACCTGGTCGTCTTCTATCTCTACGCGGCCCATGAAATACCGGGAATGCGACTTTTTCAAGGATTCCAGGGAAGGTGCTGAAATATGGGCGATCTCAATATCAGGATCGTCGATCGCTGCTTCGCGGCGGAGGCGTTCCTTAAGCGCTTGCGTCGAGTCCGAGAATTGTTTGATGAAAGACTCGCCTGAGCGACGCTTGTAAGTGATTATGAAATCAGTCATTAATCTGTTCGCTTTCGATTGGCAGGCCAGGAAGGGCGTCTTGTAGTTTTCTCAGCGCTTTGAGGGTCTCATTGTTGTTCTCGGCAGTGTCTGCCAATTCTAACTCATAGCTCGCCATGTGCATATAGAACTTGGCTCGTTCTCTGTGTACTCGTGGGTCTACTGGGATGGCTCGTGATGTCGCGGCGATGGTCTGCAAACCACTTTGTGCTGATTCGTATCCCTCCTCCAGATCTGTCTCTATGCCGTAGAACTTGTCGGAGACTTCGAGCAAGTTTGCCCAAATAGATTGCAAGTTCCGGATTCGCTGGGCGGTAGTCATCTTCGTAGCGAATTCGTCGGCCGGTAAGGTCTGCCAGTTTTTCAAATGTATTCGCCCATTCGGCTTGGGGCTGGGTACGCAATTGAATCTCCACGCGACCGGTAGGTTTGCTGGTAATCCATACATGCACCGCACGGTATCCTCGCTGGGGATTAGAGAGATAGTTCTTGATGGTTACTTCGGCATTGACTTGCTTGACTAGAACCTCGCTAGAACCTCGATAGCCTTGGCAATATCTAGCAGTACAGAGTGAGACGCGCCCAAATCGAAACGAACACCGGCGAAGTCCACTGCATCGCCGATAAGCGGGATCCTCTCTTTAATTTGTCTGCGATGGATGACCTAGTTTTGACTCGGGCAGATTGTACTGCCTCGAAAGGTCCTCGACCGTCAGCGTCTATGGATTGAACCGCAGACGAAACGAGCTTCGTAGTTTCGTCTTTGAGCCATTCGTACCAAGCGATGATTTCTTCTTGGCAATCGGGCGGTGTACTGCGCTTTCCTACATAGAACTCCCCTAACTTGTCAATTTGTGAATTTGAGAAGGGACGCTTTTTGCAAAGGAACGTGGCGTCCGTATTTGTTTCATTGCTCACTTTTAACCTTTCCCCCGAGCAACGCACAATGATTTCAGTTGTGCATATCCCCTAACTTAGTAGCAATCAGTCAACCATGGGGCAGCTCTAACTGTTGTTGCGAGTGAATCCCTGCTTGGCTATGGTCGAGCTCCTCTTCCTGAAAGCCGAGGCGAGGGCAGGGACGTTGGCATCGAGAAAGTCGTGGACGGTGGCAGAGATGCTTTCCTTGTCATCGGTATCGCGAGTGACTCGGCCAACCTGCTGAATGACAACGCCGCGGAAGCTTACTGGGGCGGCCAGCACAAGAGTGTCCAGTGCGGGAAGATCGATGCCTTCGCCGGCTACCTGGGACATGGCTAAAAGGACGAAATGCGGTGTGGTGGCAAGCTGTTCACGCACGGCCTGCCGTTCAGTGGCTTTCTGTCCGCCGTGGAGTTGGAGGACGGGGAAGGGGGCGTCGGTAAGCAAGGCGCTGAGGGCAGCGAGGTGTTCGCGTCTTTTCACTAGGACGAGGACAGTGTGCTCGCCCTGCGCGGCTTGTGTGATGACATCGGCGATGAGCTGGTTGCGGTGCTCATCCACCGCCAGAGCGGTGTCGAGGTCGGGCCAGAAAAGGTAAGGAGCATCGTAGGTGAAGTCCGTGTTGTGGACTACATAGTTGCGTTGCCCAGGGCGATCAAGCTCGACGGTATGGCGGATAGGGCCGCAAATGAGAGGCAGTAACTTATCAAGACCGTCGGAACGGTACGGAGTCGCAGTCATGCCGAGTATAAAACGAACGTTGAGTTGCGCGAGGACATTGGTTAAACCTGCAGCCCCGACCCGGTGGCATTCGTCAACGATGATGTGGCCGTAGCCGGAGAGAAAGTCAGTCTTGGAATCACTACGGCTGATGGACTGCGCTGTGACAATGTCTACCACGCCGCTGAGCTTCTTCTTAGCGCCGGAGTATTGCCCGACGTGGACATCTGGAAGAAACTGCTTGAGTGCTTTGTTCCATTGGGTAGCAAGCTCCCTCGAAGGGACGATAACTGCGGTGGGCACTGACCGCTGGGCGATGATTGCACAGGCCATGACGGTCTTTCCAGTGCCGGGAGGAGCAATGAGCATTCCAGACTTGTGTTTGAGCATCTGTGTGACGGCGGAATGCTGGTAGGGGCGTAGTTCGCCGGCGAAGGATGCATCGATGCGCTGTGGTTTCGGCGTATGGCCGCGGCGGGTGACGGTATATCCTGCGGTTTTCAGAATATCGAGGACGTCATCGAGCGTGCCGCGGTCGAGCGTGAGGATCTGGTCCTTCTCATCAAAGCGCACGATGATCCGTGGAGTTCCGAAGGTGGAGAAACGCTGGGCTTGCTTGATATAGAACTGCGGGTTAGCAATAGCGCCGAGGTGTCGCAGGGCCGAACGAGTGGTGGCGTCGACGCCCGATAAATCGACGTGGACGTGCGAATCGTGCGTGACGTGGACTTTCCCAGAAGCCTTGAGCCTCTTTAGTTCTGCGCGGGTTGGGGCCTGGGGAAGGGATGTCTCGGGATCGGGCTGAAGCTCAGCGTAGATTCTCTTGAGTTCGGCGAGCCCCGATTTCTTCGTCCTAGCCAGGGCCTCGAATTGGTCAGGCAATGCTTGAAAATCACTGTCGACGAAGACCGTTGTGCCTTCGGATCGATGGTGGCCAGCCAATGGGAGGGCAATCAGGTTGCCGAAACCGCGGCCTTTCGCCGGCAGAGTGTCTTGGGAAGGGAAGAAACGGTCGAAACTGGAGAAGTAGGAATCCGGGCTAGCTTTGGCAAGAAGTCCGATGCCCACGGAACGGGCGAGGCTGGCAGGAATAGGTTCGTCGAAGAATACCCAGACGTGAGCTCCGTTCCCAGAGCGTGAAACCTCTATGAGTGGATCGAGTCCATGGTTCTTACATTCTTCGGAGTAGGCGCGGGCGGCTTGCTTGAAGTCGTCATCGTCGAAATCGCAGACTAACAGCCGGCAGCTATCATCTGTGCACAGTGGGTAAAGACCAACGTGGAAGTGGTTGTCCCGGCGCAAATGCCCTTCGATCACCTTCGGTGTTAAGGGTTTCAGGTCGGGGTTTCTTCGGTCATAGTAGCCATTGCTGGCCGGATACCAGGCCTTCTTTTCCGCAGTATTTTTAGCCACTGCGTAGACGTCTGTCCTCCCCGCGAAGTAATCCATGAAGAGCGCAATCTTCTCCTCCGGTGAGCGCCTTTCAGAATGAACGTTAGCCGGCGGCGGTGTGTCTGCGGGACTAGGGCGCGAGGGCGCATGACCGAGGGGCTGCAGCAGCTGGGCTACCTGGGATTCTAGTTCGCTAACGCGAGCTTCAAGCGCTTCGAGGCGTTCCTGTTCAGTCATGGCGTGTGTTCCTTGTGCGTCGGAACTAGTTTATATGACGGCATGCGGCTAAATGCCTTGTCGGTTTGGCGTTGTATTGCTTAGACTTAATCGCACGACGATCCGGTCACCGGAACGTTGTCGCCTGGAGCCGCGTAGGCTCCAGAGCTTTTTGCAGAGGGCGACTGGGGTCGCAGTGATAGGCTGCGCGCTTCAAAAGACAAGCCTTGATTCTGACAGGTGTGCCGGACATGCGCAGTATGTGGAGCATTGAGGTGGCCTCTAGCCATTCGTGCGCAACTTGGTTATCCTTGAGGGAAGTTTCACTTGTAAGCGAAAGGCGTTTCAGGTGTAAGTGTCACGCTGGGAAAGGAGCGCTGATGACTGCCTCTGCACTCATCAACGATCGGCTCATGATCGAAGAAACTACTCTCAAAGAGCTGAAGTCGCTGCAGACTCTCGAGGCAGCGAGCTTTCGGGTAGCAGATGAGCACGGGCGCCCAGTCCCGTTGTCGCGTGATGTTCAGCGATTGATTTCTCAGGTCTTGGCTTCTGTCGCGCAGCGAGGGGAAGTCACAATCTCTCGCATTCCTGAGGAGCTCACCAGTACAGTAGCTGCCGAGCTGTTAGGCATCTCGCGTCCAACGCTCATGAAATGGGCAAAGGAAGGAAGGATAGCTACCCACAAGCGCGGAACACATACGCGGTTTAAGCGTGAGGATGTCCTGCAGTTGAAGCGCCAGCGCGCTGAGGAACGCGTGAAAGCGTTCCAAGAATGGCGTGCATTCGAAGAGGAGAACGAGAGTTTCTTTTCACAGTCCTAGGTGCATTGAGAACTGCTAGAAACTGCACTGGGCTAACGCGGTTACTATCCTCGAGAACATGCCGCAAAAGGTATTCGTTGACGCAAACATTTTAGTGAGCCGTACAATCCTAGATTGGCTTTTTGCGCTGCAGATTGTATCTGGAGACATGTTTGTGTTCTATACGTCTCAAGACGTACTTGCGGAAACGGTACGGGCGATGCGGCGGAAACATCCCACAGCACCTGGGAGAATTATCAAGGACCGTGTCGAGAAGATCGGTGCGGTGATGGAGGAAATCATTGATGATTTTCCCGGAGACATGCCTTTCGACGGTTTGGATCGTCATGACTACCATGTCCACGCGGCGGCTTTCGCCTCACAAGCCGACATCATCCTTACTGATAACTCGCCCCAGGATATAACCATTACTGCCAGCGAGCAGCGCTACGAGATAATGAATGCGGATGCATTCCTCATGCTCATTCGCGATTCCGCTCCAAACTTAGTGATTGAATGTACGAGTCAGCAGCTGGAGTATTGGCAGAAAAGGAAGGGCTTTCAGGGCCTAGACGATGCGCTGAGGAGAGCGGGTTGCGACAATTTTGCCAGCGCTGTGCGTGAAGCCTTGCAGGCGCTCGCGCAGCGCTAGTTTCATCCGCTCAGCGCTTGTAGCCGCAGACTTTCCAGTGGTCGGTGGTGCTATAGCCCGCACTCTTAAGCCCTAACAAGCTCCTGCAGCGCATCGAGAGCCGCACGGGAGGCAGTGCCGTAGCGCTCGCGAAGGAAGCGGTGGGTGGCGTCGGGGTTGTCGAGTGACACGGATGTCTCGCTGAGGTTGTGTAGCTCTGATTCGCCGGCATCGGTCTTTTCCACTGACCAGAAGCTCTCCGGGCGTAGGCCCAGTTCGCTGGAGCGCTCAAGCACGCTGAAGGCGTGGGAGGCAAAGATGAGCTGCGCGCCGTTGACGTTGATGCTGGGCTCGCGGAAGGCATCGATGATGAAATCCAACAGCGCTGGGCGCAGGGCGGAATCCAGCTCATCAGCCACTAGGATCCCACCGCGGCGCAACGTGTCCAACACCAGGGGAGCGGTGGCCATCCAATTCTGCGTGCCCCCGGATTCATCGGTCAACTTCAGCGCGTAGTAGGAGTCACCAACTTTGTGCTCCACGATGATGGAGTGCAGTAGGGACTCGATCTCCGCATCGGAGTAAGCCTGGAACTCGTCTGGTCGGGGGATGCTGCCGGCGCTGCGGCTGAGCGCATCAATGACCGGGCGCATCTGGCGGAAGACGTGCTCGGGGATGTGGTCCTGGTTCAGCCGCACGGAGTGGATTCCCGAATCGGCCGCGCGCAGCAGCGCGGCAGCCTCATGCAGGTGCAGCTTGCCCTCACGGATGAGGGTGGTGATGCGGGAGGCAGTACTCATGGAGGTATGGCCGTGCGGCAGGTAGGACACGTCGTGCACCAGGGCGCGGGCCAGCGGGGCGAGGATGGGGTGCTCATCGCGCAGGCCAGCGGACAAGAGCAGCTCGGTGTCATCGATGGGGCCGAGCTTGGCGACGTCCCCTTCATCCATAAAGGACTTAGTCCACTGCACGTCCTCGCCGCGGGTCCGCACGAAGCAGGGGCTCCACCGAGTCGAGGGCACGCGGCTGAGCCATTCGGCATGCACGCCGGTAAAGCTCCACTGGAAGCCGTAGAGGTAGCGCACGCCGTTGAGTTCGAACTCCAGCTCAAAAGTACTGGGCAAGCGCTGTGTGCGGGGGTTGAGGCGGTAGGGGGCGTGGGGGAGTTGGTTGGGTGGGGCGTCGGCAAGCCAGGCGGTGGCGGAGGACTCGATGGCGAGCAGGGCGAAAGCGAGGGCGTTGAGGATGCTGCTCTTGCCGGAAGCGGTGGGGCCGATGAGAACGGAGATGGGATCGCTAACCTGCGCCCAGCCTTCTTCCGGGCCGGTGGAGTGCTGCCAGTCGTGGTAGAGCGTGAGCGTTTGGGTGGCGCGGATGCTGCGGAAGTTGGACACGCTAAAGGAAAGGAGCCTCATGATCACGAGACTACAAGCTCCCAGATTCTTCATCAGACAATTCTGTCCTAGGTTCGGGCGCTGAGTTCTCGCCCCATGCCTTAACCCAGCCGGCGCTGGTAGCGTTTGTTGCGTACCGCAAAAGCAACCACAGGAGGCCACGTCCTATGGGTGGGGATACTACTGAGCTGCTCGTATGTTTCGGGTTAGTGATTGTCATGGCTCTTTATTGGACCTATTACATCCGGGGCGTGCGAAAAACTCCCAGGTCGGAAAGATGGTACGACTCAGCCGATGCGGAAGGCGCCGAAAGTGATGGTGTGCTCTTCATTTATCCCTACGGCACGCTCATCATGGGCGCTGCCGGTGCCACAGGGCTGGTCGCAAATATGAACCTCCCAGAGTCCGCCGAAACGGTGCTGCTTGCCCCGATCATGGCAGCTTTCGTCATCGGAGTCATTGGTTTTACAGGCGCGTTCGGGATTCCGCTTCCGTGGCCATTTGTTCCGCGTTGGGTAGTGGATATCCGCAAAGCAAAACGTGCTCGGAGACGCGAGCGCAGGCAAGCTAGGAAAATGAAAAAGAAAGAATAGGCCTGGTAACTGACGCAGAGGCCGAAGCCAGTATGTAGTGGGTCTAGGGCTGAGCGTCGTCAGTTTTGTAGGTGAAAGTAGCGGCGATGCACGCTAGGCTTTTGGCATGAAGTATCGGAACGTTCAGATCAGCTCCGTCGCGGCGCTTGTCATGAGCCTGTTAGGCGCGGCGTTCTTTGCTTTGGGGCGGGTCATATTTGGTGTCGGCGGATGGCTCGCATTCTTTACCCTTCCGGCCGGCGGCATCGTGGTCCTTGCGCTGTTAGTTTTGTGGCTCATCCCCGTACGTACCCCGAAGGAAGATGAAGGGGGCGGAACGTACAAGGCCTTCGGGTGGCGCGAGTCGTGGGCATTCATTGCTGTGACCGTGTTCCTCTTCCTGGCCGGCTTCTTTTTGGTCGATTACGGCGATACCGACGAGAGCGTGAAATCCGCCTTCACCCAGATTGTCGGTCGGTGGGCCTTAGACCTGTCCTCGATACTCTTTTGGCTCAGCGTTTTCGGGGTGATCGCCTCCTACGTTATCGGGGTCGTTGTGTCGGTGAAGGGGCAGAAGGTCGCTGACGAAGACCAGGCGCAGAGTTCAGGCCCGGGAGACCTGGACGAGGCAAACCTTGGCGAGGATCTCAGCCAGGACGAGCCCTAAATTGCCGTTTTCTGGGCCTGCCGATTAATGTTGCTGGGAGCGGATTCGCTGCCGTACGTGGCGCACCGGCTGCGCGCTGGTGTGGGTTGCGTGGGTAGGGAATACGCGGGGCTATAGCTCAGTCGGTTAGAGCTACGGACTCATAATCCGTTGGTCCCGGGTTCGAGCCCCGGTGGCCCCACAATTCAGAGCTTCTATGCTCTCCTTTAAGCAGGTGTTTCGCGATCGATCCAACATTGAGATGTTCACATGTCTTGGGCCTGTTGTACTCTTAGCGGGAAGTGGAAGGAGGGCAAGCATGGAGCAATTTACGGCGCGGCAAATCGCCGAATGGTTTGTAGCGTGGGCTGATGAAACTGATGATGCTGACATTACGCAGCTCAAACTTCAAAAGCTTCTCTACTACGCCAAAGGGCTGCATATGCGCTCCTCCGACGGCCTGCCGCTTTTTCCTGAACGAATGGAAGCCTGGGCTCATGGTCCAGTAGTCGTGGACGTCTACCATGACGTTAAGCACTACGGAAAGCTTCCTATAGACCCCGATGAGTTCGTCTCGGATGATTTCGACTGGGATGATTACCGCGACGTTGAGCAGGACTTGATTGAGGTATGGGATAAGTATGGCCCCTACTCTGCATGGGCTCTGCGGAATAAAACCCACACCGAGTCGCCGTGGAAAAAGAACTTCGTGGAGGGCAAACGCGGGTTAGAAATAACTGATGCCGATCTGAAGAACTACTTCTGCTAGCTGTGGGCACGAAAAGTAAACGACGGGGGAGTAGGCCAACCAGAGGGGTGAGGAGCGCCCCAGATTCAAGCGTCGTGGATGCTCTTCGTAGCTCGCGGGCTGACTATCCGCTCCTGTCAACGCGATTCCTGCAGCAGGGGTGGGGCTTCGAAGAACTAGATGATTCAATGCGCGCAGAGTTTCTGGAAAAGTGGCACAAGCGGTCAGTGCTTTCATGGAAAGAGCTGGCACAGCATCCCAGGCACGGACTCGGCTCAGAGTTTATTCCGGCAAGCGCTATCAAGCCTCAGATTCCGCGGCAATTTCAGGATGTGGAGAAATTCCGGGTTTACCGTCACAAAGGGAATCTTCCTTTCGCGGGCTGGAAAGACGGGGAAGTGTTTTATGTCATTTGGATTGAGAAAGCCTACAACGAGCTCTACATGCATTAGCTCATTTTCTGAGCCTTAGCGGTCCGCCAGCTAGGCGGCGCATTGCAAGGAATAGCTCCTCAATGCGAGAGATTGCTTAGCACCCGATACGATGACCACCATGAGCGTTGTCGAGATGGACCCGTTGATCGAGTCGCTGTACTACTGGTCCGACATCATAGGTGTCCTCCTCATGGGCATCATCGGTGGCACCATGGCCCGGCAGCGCGGCTATGACATCGTGGGTTTCTTCTTCATCGCGATGTTCTCTTCCCTCGGCGGCGGCATGATCCGTGACGTGCTCATTAACCGCGGCACCGTCGCCGCAATGAGCCAGCCGGAGTATCTCTACCTGGCGTTTACTGGCGCCATCATCGCCCGCTTCGTCTACTTCAAGGGCAAAACGTGGGACTACGTGCAGTCGCATGGTGATGCGGTGGTCTCGGCCCTGTGGGCGTCGACAGGCGCGCTCAAAGCCATCGCGTATGGCCTGCCCCTGATTCCCTGCATCATGATGGGTGTGTTCACGGCTACGGGCGGCTCCATGATCCGTGACATCGCCATGGGGCGCGAGCCCGCGGTCTTTGGTGATAACACCCCCACCGTGATCCCCGCGGTGGCCTGCGCGCTGGTGGTCTTGGGCGCAGACTCGGCCGGCTACTTGGCGTGGGGGGTTATTCTCGGGCCGGTTGTGTCCTTTGTCCTCACCATGCTGGGCATCTGGGCGGGCTGGCGCGTACCCGCTCGCCAGGAATGGGCGCCGGTCAATGACACCGCGGCTTACGTCATGGTCATGGCGCGCAAGGCGGAAAGCAAGGGGCGTGCCGTGGGGCGTCGTCTAGAGCCCACGAAGCTTCGCTCCTGGCGCCACAACCAGATGGAAAAGGCCCTGCAACGCCGCATCGAGCGCGAAGTCCGAGCCGGCAAGCGCCGTGCGGAAGCCGCCATCGATGCCTCCGAATTCCTCGACTCCTTCAACGAGGAAGTCGCAGAGATGTCGGAGATGATGGAGCCGGCCGTTGCGGAAGCGGAGTCCTCCGACTTCGGTGTGGACCTAAGCGGTGACTCCTACGAGGAACAGAGCGCTGAGGGGCCAACGCCGCGCGAGCTTTTGGATCGCATCTTGGCCGATGATCAGCTCACCGATGAATTGGTGGAAAGACTCATGCGCCGATATGAAAAAAGAGATGATTAGAACCTGAGAAATGCTTTAATCTAGTGATGAAAGTGAGGTGATGGACGCGTGACGTCGAGGCGTTCTTTTCTGGGCATGCTCGCGGCGCTGGCGGTGTCGGGCGTTGCGGCCCCCACGCTGGCGGGTTGCGGAACGGAACCGGAGCGCATGGATACCTCGGGAATGAATCTCATTACTACCGATATCTCGGAGCCGCAGCGCTCCCTCATCCCGGCCGATTCCAACGACGTGCCAGGCCAAACCATCATCAACCTGGTGTACTCGGGCCTGATGTACCTGGATAAGGACGGCGGCGCCCATTACGACATGGCGGAATCCGTCACGCAGGTTGATGACACCACGTTTGACGTGCAGATTCGTGAAGACGCGGTGTTCTCCGATGGCTCGAAGGTCAGCGCGCAGGACTTCGTCGATACGTGGAATACGGCAGTGCGCCAGTCCCTGCTTTCCGCACATCACTTTGCGCCGATTCTCGGTTTCAATGAAGGCAGGAAGGAGATGCGCGGGCTGACGGTGACGGGGGAGAAGTCCTTCCGCATTGAGCTCTCGCGCCCCACGGCGGGCTTCATTGAACGCTTGGGTTATTCCGTCTTTTTCCCCATGCGCTCTGCGGATCAGGACAAGCTGAGTGAGCGCGGCACGGACCCGATTGGCAGCGGGCCATACCTGTTGGCCTCGTGGGAACGTGAGAAGGCGTTGACCCTCGTGCCGAACCCGCGTTATAAAGGGCCGCGACACCCGCAGAATGAGGGCATTAAGTTCGTCGTGTACGCCTCGGAGGAGCAGGCCTACGAGGATCTTGTGGCGGGCCGGCTGGACGTGCTGACGCGCATCCCGGCGGAGAAGCTCGGAAGCTTCGAAAAGGAGCTCGGCGCGCGGGCCCTTACTAAGCCTGGCGGTTCGATCATGGAGATCACCATTCCCGCCAACGATGCCAATTTCCGCGGCGAGGCTGGCCGCCTGCGCCGCCGGGCCCTGTCCATGGCGGTAGACCGAGAAAAGATTGCGCGGGACATCTTCCACGACCGAGTGACTCCGGCCAACAGCTTCGTAGCGCCGCTCTTCGGCTCCCCACCGCCTGCGCCGGAAGGTGCTGACGTGCTGACCTACCAGCCGGATAGAGCCCGCGAGCTGTGGGAACAGGCGGAGAAGCTAGACCCCTTTAAGGGGACGTTCAGCATCGCGTTTAACGCCGATGGCGGCCACAAGACGTGGGTCGATGCGGTGGCTCAGCAGGTGACGGATACCCTCGGTGTGCTCGCCGAAAGCAAGGAATTTGGGACCTTGAAGGAATTGCGTCGAGAGGTCACAGCGCGGCACATTACCGGTGCTTTCAGGACGATTTGGCAGGCGGAATTTCCGGATGAGTCGACCTTCCTGGTGCCGCTGTTTGCCTCCTATTCCTCAGAAAACGAGTCAGGTTTTCGCAGCACCGAATACGACGAGTTGCTGAAGAAGGTAGGCCAGGCGAAGGACCGGGAGGAGGCCCAGGAGTACTACTTGCAGGCCCAGGAGCTGTTGCTGGAGAAGATGCCGGCGATTCCGCTGTGGACGACTAAGGCATTCAGCGCCTACGGCAAGGACATCATCCCTGCTGGCTACACGTGGAAGCCCACTCCGAACTACTATCTCATCCACCGCGCTTGAGATTCCAAGGGTTCTGTCAGGCTGTAGGACTAGGCTTGGCGCAATGCTGAAGTATTACTTTTTCGCCATTTGGCAGGCCTTCGTTGACCATGGTTTGCCACTGCTAGGAATGCTGTTGTTGGCGATTCTCATCCCGCGCATCGGCCGCTTGGCGGTGCGGGTCATTGAGTCCCGCCTCGATGAAAACCAAGAGTCCACCAAGGCGCGCTTGGCGCTGGCCGGCGCGCTGGTCTATGTGGCACAGGCGGTGGCGTACTTCCTGCTCGTGTTGGCGGCGCTGGCCAACGTTGGAGTGCCTCCCCTGGGCGCGGCCATCCCGGCAACCGTGGTCTCGGCTGCCGTCGGTTTCGGCGCACAGTCGATCATCGGTGATTTCCTCGCCGGTTTCTTTATCCTCTCGGAAAAGCAGTTCGGTGTGGGTGACTATGTCAGCTTCGACGGCGTGACCGGCGTGGAGGGCACCGTCGTATCGCTGACCTTGCGCACAACGACGGTGCGTACGCCGACCGGTGAAGTTGTCATGGTGCCGAACGGTTCGGCGGGCGTGGTCACAAATTACTCGCAAGAGTGGTCGCGCGCGGTGGTGGATATTGCCATCCCGGTCCATGAGGGCGATTCCGTGCAGGATCTGACCGAACAGGTAGAGAAGATTTCACAACGCGCCATCGATACCCCGGACATCCGCGCGGACGTGGCTGGTGAGCTCGACGTTCTGCCCGCTACTGGGTTGGTTGCTCCCACGGTGGCCGGCCAGCCATGGCAGGTGAAGTACCGCGTCTTGGTGCAGGTCAACCCCGCACGCCAGTGGGCGGTGGAGCGCGCGATCCGCTCGGCGCTGCTGTCTTCCTTCTGGGACCTGTACAAGCTGCCTAACGCTGAAAACGTCGCGGGTGAGGTACTGGAGGTGCTGGGCGGCGCGGTGGATGCCGATGCCCCCACTACCGTCATGCCGGCGGCAGGCGCTAACACCGAGTCGAGACAAGAGAGCTCGGCATCCGAGACGGAGGCTGTGGCCGCCGACGCTGTCGCTGACGCGGCCGCCGAAGCGCAAGACAGCAAGGATGACGGCCCAGGGCGCCCGGCCTATTCGGCCGAACCCGACGACGAGGAAGAGGATGATTACGGCCGCGGTATCTGGCGCGCGGATAAGCCGGAGAACAAGTGGGACTCCTTCTGGACGCTTGGCGGGCGCGTGCGCCGCTCCACTACAGGGCTTATCGCCGGGCTCGGCGCGATCAGTGTGCTGCTGTTAGCGTCCGCCAACCCAGACGGAGTGGAGAATGCCGGGTGGCTATCACCCTCGCGCTGGATGGGACAATCAGAGACAACGTCCGAGTCCACTCAGCCCTCCGAACCTTCGCCAACGCCACAAACCGCGCCGCAGGACGAGCCTTCCTATGTCTCGACGCCCGAGGAGCCGGTGGAAAGCGTGCAGGGCACAGTCACTGATAGCACCCCGGACAGTGAGGCCACCTTCGCACCTGTGAATCCAGGGGAACCGACAACCCAAACACCAGCGGAGGAAGGGGTCTCCGAAACTCCTGCGCCCACCGAGGGCGCACAGGCTACCGCTACTGAAGGGGCCTCGGAGCCTTCCGCCGAGATGTAGACCCGAAGGGGGTAGAGAGGCGCTGCACAGAGAGAGGTGAGAGAGACGCTTGGAGAGGGCGCACGAGAGATATGAGTGATAGGGAAGTGCAGCGGCGTAATGCGCTACACCTTATGTATCGGCCCATCGCCACCGATCGTTAACGCAAGCAAGCTAGCTCACAACTCCCGCGCCCGGCCTATAGGTCAGCGCATGCGCCTGCCTCACGGGGGAACCCGGCCTGAGTACATCATCCACGCGCAGCCAGTGCATCTGGGCTTCCTCGCGGCTCAGCGTGACGAAGCAATAGCCGTGGCTATCCAGCTCGACGTGGTGGCACTGCGGGTTGGCCTGGCGTAATACCTGTTCGGCGAGGCGGGAGACAGTATTGCCCGCGCGTAGGTTGAGCGCCTCGTTGATATTGGGTGCCGACACGGACCCGCACACCATCTCCGCGGCAACCACCTCCTCGTCCTTGCTAATCGTATGCGCCCATTCGGTGTGGATATCGCCGGTGAGGAACAGGGCGTGGGCAGGGGAGGCGCGGAGGGCGTCGATAAGCGCGCGGCGTTCTGCGGAGTAACCATCCCACTGGTCCCCGTTGACGGGAATCCCCGTGATGTTCTTCGTCAGGGCGGCAGCCACCTGTGCGGTCAGCGAATTCTCCTGCAGTGACACCAGATTCAGCGGGGCAAACATCACCGAATTCCCCAGCAGATTCCACGTGGCCTGCGAGGTCTCAATCTTTCCCAGCAGCCAGTCATACTGCTCCGAGCCCAGCATGCTCCGGCCCTCTTTCATAAACGCCACTGGGTTCCACGGCGTCTGCTGGTCGCGGTAGGTGCGCAGGTCCATCATGGTCAGCTCCGCCAAATCGCCGAAGGTCAGTGAGCGGTACAGATGCCCGTCCTCGGAAGGCGCGGTGGCGCGCACGGGCATCCACTCGAAGTAGGCGCGCATGGCCGCCGTTTGTCGTTCCTGCCAGCTTCCTTCCGTAGCGGGGTCGTGGTTCTCCGCGCCGCCGGCCCAGTTATCGTTGGCTGTTTCATGGTCATCCCACACCACGATCCACGGCAGAGCGGCATGCGCTGCCTGCAGGTCGGGGTCGGTGCGGTAGCGCCCGTAGCGCGTGCGGTAATCCGCCAGCGTGGTGATCTCGTGCGCGGGGTGGTGCAGGCGCACCGGCCCAAACCCGGAGTATTCGCCGGCGGCGTACTCGTAGATGTAATCGCCTAAGAACACCATGTAATCCAGCTGCCCGGAGTGCGCGCGCCGGGCGATGTCCGCGTAAGCACTGAAGAAGCCCGACTCCCAATTCGCGCAGGAGGCGACCCCAAACGTGAGCTGCTCCGGCGAGGCGGTGGCCGCGGGTGCGGTCTTGGTCCGCCCGATGGGGGAGGAGACACCATCGACGAGGAAGCGATAAAAATATTCGGTGTCCGGCTGCAGGCCGTGCGGGTCCACGTGGACAGTATGGTCACGGCTTGCGGAGGCAACCACAGTGCCGCGCTTGACGACGTCCCTCATCTCCCCATCCGCTGCCACCTCCCACTCCACGGTGACCGAAGGGCCTACGCCGCTGCCCGGCAGTGCCTCCTCGGTGGGCGTGATGCGCGTCCAGAGGATGACTGAATCCGGAATCGGATCGCCGGATGCCACTCCGTGCACGAAGGGCAGCGTGCCCGCGGGCGGCTCTACTAGCCCGAGGGAGGAGGTGGACGTGGGATCGGCTGCCGATGCTGAAGAGGCGACGAGGGAGGCGGCGGTGGCTGTGGCTAATCCAGAGGCGTGGAGGAGGCGGCGACGAGTCAGAGAGCGGCGCATGGCTCTACGGTTTCTCTGCTGAGGCGGTGTCGCAACTCGGGGACAGAGAATTCGCCCGCCGGTCAGGTGTGGTTTTCCGTGGCTTCACGTGTGCTTTACCCCTTGGGGTGGAGCAATTTCTTGCGGGGTGAGTTACGGGCTATAACTTATGCCTATGAAGAAGTTCTCTCGCGCGGTTCTCGCCGCCTCTGTCTCTGTTTCTCTCTCCCTGTCCGTTGTCGTCCCCGCTCAAGCGGAGACCGGCGCATCCTACGAGGAGGCCCCCACCGCGGTTTCCTCTCCGTCTGATACGGGCGACCTCGAGTCCGGCCTGTCTTCGGAGCTGGACGTTGAATCCTCCAGCAAGGAGCTGGGCTCCTCCACCGAAGGCACTGGCTCCTCCAACCAGGAGGAAGATGACGCCGAATTCGAGCAGTCTTCCCAGGGCGAAAGGATTGCCTTGGGCCTGGGCATTAGCGCAGCGCTTCTCGCGGCCATCGCCGGCGGCGTGTTCTGGGCCGTGCAGCAGGGAATCATCCCGAACCCGCTGCCGGGCGTGATTCCTTCGCCGAAGGCACAGGAGCCCGCACCGGCACCTGCTCCGGCCCCTGCTCCGGCCCCCGCGCCCGCACCGCAGCCAGCTCCGGAACCGGCTCCTGCGCCGGCTCCCGCCCCTGCGCCTGCACCTGCCCCCGCACCGAAGCCGGCACCGGCTCCGGCCTACTACTCTCGCTGCGCCGATGTGTGGAACGCGCTGGGCCGCCCCATCTACCCGAGTGACCCGGGCTTCCGTTCCAAGTTTGACCGCGATGGTGATGGCGTAGGCTGCGAGCGCGATCCTCGTTAAGCTGGAGCGCATGAGCGCTTTTTCTTCTCTTGAGTCCTGGCCCGTCGATACCGTTGCCGGTGCCTTGCTGCACCGCGGTGAGGTAGTAGAACAGGTCGGTGATGTCTCCCGCCGCTTCCCAGTAGCCTCCGTGACCAAGCTGGTGGCCGCCTATGGGGTGATGGTGGCAGTGGAGGAGGGCGCTGTGGAGCTGGATCAGCCTGCCGGTCCTGAAGGCTCCACGCTGCGCCACCTGTTGGCCCATGCCTCGGGGGTGGGCTTTGATACACGCGAGCCTCAAAAACCGGTGGGCGAGCGCCGTATCTACTCCTCGGCGGGCTATGAGTGGGCCGCCGAGGTAGTCGAGTCTGCAACCGAGATTCCTTTTGTTGACTACCTTGCGGAAGGCGTGTGCGCTCCGCTGGGTATGCAGGCCACCACCCTGGAAGGCTCGGCCGGGCACGGCTTGGTTTCTAGTGTGGAGGACCTAGCCGCCTTTGCCGCCGAGGTGTACGCGCCGCGTTTGCTGGATTCCTCCACCGTGGAAGACATGCGCAGCGTCCAGTTCCCCGGGCTGCGCGGGATTGTGCCGGGCTACGGCAGCTTCAAGGACTGCACGTGGGGGTTGGGCTTTGAAATCCATGGCGAAAAGAAGCAATGGATGGGCGGCTTGCCAGCCGATGCCGTGGGGCATTTCGGCATGAGCGGAACCTACCTGTGGGTGGCCGGTGAGTGGGCGATGGTGGCGCTCACGGACCGCGACTTCGGAGACTGGTGCAAGCCGCTGTGGGCCGAGACCAATACGGCGATCTGGGAGGAGTGCCAGGCGCGCTAGCCATAGCCGCGGTGAAGAACTTGGATGGCGTAGCGGCGCACCGACAGGCGCCACAACGGGGGTAGTGGGGCACCTGTGGCGACCGCGCGCACATGATGCTCGTGAGCCCTCATGTGGCGAATGTGGTTAATGGGGTGAATTTCCGGGCGAAAGTCTCAACCTGATATTGAGGCAGTGGGGGCTTAAGTGCAGGTTGAGGGTTGTTGTGGCCTAAGTGGCAGGGGAAAATCGTGGGCACACAATGACGCACCGAGTGGCCACATACCGTGGCCACACCAATCGGTGTTCGCGCCTCGGCGCGAGTGGCGTGATGAAGACTAGTTCGTAGGGGAAGACGAAGCTCGTCTTGCGTCGGCGCATGCCGGCGTGCCATCACTCGCACGTCAAAGGAGTTTAAGGAGTGAATCAACGCGTTCACCCGCAGGTAGCCGGTGCAACCGAGCCGGCCCCTTCAGCCAGCCCACTTGGCAGCCCAGCGGATACGTGGCCCAACCGCGCCTGCGGTGAGGTCTGCACCGCCGTGCTGCAGATCTCGGGCATGCCGCGCAGCCTGCGCCCGGCCATCGAGCGCGCCATGGCTCGCTGTATTCGCAGCGAAAGCGAATTCATCGTCCCCGGCGATGACCCGCTGACCGCCCAGTGGTGTACCCGCTGGCGCCGGGACCCGCTGTGGGACGTTGTCGGCATAAAAGCCGACAACGCAGGCTGCACCGGAATCGGTTGCCAGCAAGTGCTCACCGGAACGCCCAGCGAATTGGAAGCGCTGGGCCGCGCGGTGGAGATGCTGGCGGGGGAGTACGGTTTTCGGGGCGTCGTCAAGCGTGCGGTCTAAGTCGGTGAAGGCCTAGTCCGCGAAGGGATCGAAGATGCGCTCCGGCAGGTCCGCCACGGAGTCAATGATGCGCGTCGGGCGGAAAGGATAGCGCTCGATGATGCGGTCATCGCTGATGCCGGAGCGCACCAGGATGCTGCGCATGCCGGCCTCGAGGCCTGACTTGACGTCGGTATCCATGCGGTCACCGATCATGACGGTGTTTTCCGAGTGTGCGCCGATGTTGTTTAAGGCGCTGCGCATCATGACCGGGTTCGGCTTGCCCACGTAGTAGGGCTCGCGGTTGGTCGCCGCGGTGATGAGTGCGGCCACAGCACCCGTGGCCGGCAGCACGCCCTGCGGGGCCGGGCCCGTGACGTCCGGGTTAGTGGCAATGAAGCGCGCGCCGTTGCGGATGAGATTGATGGCCGTGGTGATGGCTTCAAAAGAATAGGTGCGGGTCTCGCCCAAGACCACGAAGTCCGCTTCTCGGTCGTTGAGGATCCAGCCGGCCTCGTGCAGCGCGGTGGTCAGGCCGGACTCGCCCACGACATAAGCCGTGGACAGCCCTGCCTGGTTGGAGAGGAAGGCCGCCGTGGCCGTCGCCGAGGTCCAGATACGCTCGGCCGGGATATCCAGTCCTGTGTTCTGAAGGCGTGCTGACAGGTCCCGCGGAGTGGACATCGAGTTATTGGTCAGCACCATGTACTCGATGTTGTTGTCCTTCAGCGCTTGGATGAATTTATCCGCGCCGGGAATCATCTCCCCTTCCTTGATGAGGACGCCGTCCATGTCAGAGAGGTAAGAAATCACGAGTGTTCCTCCACGTAGTCAGCAAGTTCGCCCACCGTGGTTACGGAGAGCATGGTTTCTTCATTAAGGCGGACCCCGCAGGCTTCCTCGAGGCGCACGGCTAATTCGATGCGCTCGAGTGATTCAACCCCCAGGTCCTCCAGCTTTGCTTCGCGCTCTAGTTCTTCCTCCACGCCGGTTACCTTCGTGATGAGGCGGGTGAGCTCGCTATAGGCGTCGCCGGTGGGTGCAGAATCCTGCTCTTCGGCCGGCGCGGAGCCGAAACGGGCTTGGAGTTGCGCTGAAAGGTCATTAGCCATGGGGCCCAGTCTAGTATTGAAATGTCATGGTTATTCGAGCACGTTCCTCCGCCGTCGCGCGCAGCTGGTCGCGCCGGGTTCGCCCCCGCATGCGCGCCATCGAGCACGCCGTCCACAATGAGCTGCATGATCTCACGACTGAACCGGGCCTGACTGCGGTGAGCGACTCGGGCTTCGTCGACAACGACGGCGTGCGCGTGGCGTGGTACGAGGTGGGCCCGGAGGACGCGGAGGTCACCGCGGTCTTCATCCACGGCTATTGCCTGTCTGCTGAGAGCTTCTATTCCCAGGTCAACGACGTGCGCCGCAACTATCCCACGGTGCGCTGCCTGCTTGTCGACGTTCGCGGCCACGGCCAATCCACCCACGTCGCCCCCGCGCAGTGCACGGTTCGGGGCGCGGCCGACGATGTGCTGGCCGTCATCGCTGAGCGTGCCGCCGAGGGGCCGTTGGTGCTGCTTGGGCACTCGATGGGCGGAATGATTGCGCTTAACCTGCTGCGCCGCGCACCGCGCCAGATCTTTGACCGCGTTGAGGGGATGGCGCTGGTGGCCACCTCTATGCAGCGCTTTGCCGCCGCAGGCGTGGCTCGCATCTTGGAATCGAAGACCCTCGGCGCGGTCTACCGCGCGTGCTTGAAGCTGCCCCGTCGGCTCAACCGGGTGCGCTTTGAGGTAGCGGCTGTCATCGCCCCGGCTTTCGCGGCGCTGCTGCAGGGCTTCCCACAAATGGACAAGCTGCAATTCCACGTGGCGATGCTGCTGGATACGCCGATGTCGAGCTATGCGGGCTTCTTCGATGACTTGGTGGAGCACTCTGAGTTCGGCGCAACGGCCCGGCTGCGCAGCGTGCCGGGCGAAATCGTGGTGGGCCAGCATGACATCGTGACCCCGCACCGCCAATCGGAGGTGATTGCCCGCCACTGGCCGGACTCCACCCTGACCGTCGTCGACGGTGCTGGCCACATGGTCATCTTGGAAGAGCCCAGCGAGGTCTCCAAGGCCTTGGGCCGGGTCCTCGATCGCGTGCTCGGTGGCGACTAAGCCGCGCTAATGCCGGCTAAGTCCTTTGTCGACAGCGGCAGGGCCTTTTGTTGGCGGTGGCTGAGCCCCGCGCGGTGGTCGAACTACCCGTTCTGCCAAAGATAGAGCCTCTGATTCAAGATCTGGCCAGAACTTTGGCAACAACGACAGCTGGCCGCCCTGGGTTTAGGCAAAAAGAATGCCCCTCCTACCCACAATGGGGCAGAAGGGGCCGGAGGGCTTGGGGCTGTTAAGCCCTAAGCCTTAATCCTCATCAGCCTTAATCCTCGTCGGAGGAGGTGGAGATGGTGGCGGTCGGGTCGTCGAGCTTCAGCTCGCGAGCTGCCTTCTCCACGGTGCTGCGCTCCACCTTGTCCTCGCGGGCCAGGCCCTCGAGGACGGCGACGACGATGGACTCGGCGTCGATGTTGAAGTAGCGGCGAGCGCCTTCGCGGGTATCGGAGAATCCGAAGCCATCTGCGCCCAGGACGATGTAGTCGCCCGGGACGTAGGGGCGAATCTGCTCCTGCAGGTCCGTAGCGAAGTCGGAGACACCGACGAACGGCCCCTCGAAGCCCTTGAGCTGGGAGGTAGCGAAAGCCTCGGTCGGCTCCGTGCCCTTGCGCAGTGCCTCCTGGTTACGGGCAGCGCCGTCGCGAGCCAGGTTGACCCACGAGGTGACGGAGAACAGCGAAGCCTTGACATCGAAGTCCTCAGCCAGGATCTCCTGGGCGCGCAGGGCCTCGTACATGCCCACACCGGAGGCCAGGATGTTGGCTGGGATGGAGCCGGACTCGGCGGTGTTGTAGTGGTAGATGCCCTTGTGCAGGCCCTCGACGTCGAGGTTCTCCGGCTCAGCAGGCTGCTTGACCGGCTCGTTGTACACGGTGATGTAGTACATGATCGGCTCGTTGTCCTCGCCGTACATGCGCTCAATACCGCGCGGAACCAGGTGAGCGATCTCGTAGCCGAAGGCCGGGTCGTAGACCTCCACGGCCGGGTTGGTCGACGCCAAGATCGGGGAGTGGCCGTCCATGTGCTGCAGGCCCTCACCGGTCAGGGTGGTGCGGCCGGCGGTAGCACCGATGATGAAGCCGCGGCCCAGCTGGTCGGCAGCAGCCCAGAAGGCATCGCCGGTGCGCTGGAAACCGAACATCGAGTAGAAGATGTACAGCGGAATCATCGCCTCGCCCTGGGTGGCGTAGGAGGTAGCAGCCGCGGTGAAGGAGGCTGCGGCACCGGCCTCGGAAATGCCCTCGTGCAGAATCTGACCATCCGTGGCCTCGCGGTAGGAGAGCATGAGGTCGTGGTCCACCGGAACGTAGTTCTGGCCACGCGGGTTCCAGATCTTGAGAGTCGGGAACCAAGAGTCCATACCGAAGGTGCGGGCCTCATCCGGAATGATCGGCACGACGCGCTTGCCCAGCTCCTTGTCGCGCATGAGCTCCTTGAAGGTACGCACCAGCGCCATGGTGGTGGCGACGTCCTGCTTGCCGGAACCCTTGCGGACCGAGCGCAGCTTGGACAGATCCGGGGTGGTCAGCGTCTCGAAGTTCTCGCGGCGCTCCGGCAGGAAGCCGCCCAGCTCTTTACGACGCTCCAGCATGTACTTGATCTCCGGAGCATCCTTGCCCGGGTGGTAGTACGGCGGCAGGTACGGATCTGCTTCGAGCTGCTCGTCGCTGATCGGGATGCCCTGCTTGTCGCGGAAGAGCTTCAGATCCTCCAGCGTCAGCTTCTTCATCTGGTGGGTAGCGTTGCGGCCCTCGAAGTTGTGGCCCAGGCCGTAGCCCTTAATGGTGTGGGCCAGGATGACCGTCGGGCGGCCGGTGCCAGCGTAGCTCAACGCCTTGTCGTATGCGGCGTAGATCTTGCGGTAGTCGTGGCCACCGCGGCGCAGTGCCCAAATCTCATCATCGGACATGTCTTCCACCAGCTTGAGCGTGCGCTCATCGCGGCCGAAGAAGTGCTCGCGCACGTAGGCGCCGTCGTTAGCCTTGAAGGTCTGGTAGTCACCATCAGACGTGGTGTTCATGATGTTGACCAGGGCGCCGTCCTTGTCGGCTTCCAGCAGCTTGTCCCAGCCGCGGCCCCAGACAATCTTGATGACGGACCAGCCGGCACCGCGGAAGAAGGACTCCAGCTCCTGAATGATCTGGGTGTTACCGCGCACCGGACCATCGAGACGCTGCAGGTTACAGTTCACCACGAAGGTCAGGTTATCCAGCTCATAGAGGGAAGCCATCTGCAGCAGACCACGGGACTCCGGCTCATCCATCTCGCCGTCGCCGAGGAAGGCCCAGACATGCTGCTTGGAGGTGTCCTTGATGCCGCGGGTCTCCAGGTACTTATTGAAGCGTGCCTGGTAGATAGCGTTGATGGGGCCCAGGCCCATGGACACGGTGGGAAACTCCCAGAAGTCCGGCATCAGGCGTGGGTGCGGGTAGGACGGCAGACCATTGCCCTCGCCGCGGGAGTGCTCCTGGCGGAAGCCATCGAGGTCTTCCTCGCTCAGGCGGCCCTCCATGAAGGCGCGGGCGTAGACACCCGGGGAGGCGTGGCCCTGGAAGAAGACCTGGTCGCCGCCGGAGGGATCATCCTTGCCCTTGAAGAAGTGGTTCAGGCCCACCTCATACAGCGGGGCAGCGCCTGCGTAGGTGGAGATGTGGCCACCGACGCCGATGCCCGGGCGCTGTGCGCGGTGCACCATGATGGCCGCGTTCCAGCGGATCCAGCGGCGGTAGCGCTTCTCCAACTCCTCATCGCCCGGGAACTCTGGCTCCAGGGAGGTAGGGATGGTGTTAACAAAATCCGAGGACGTCAGCGACGGCAACGGCACGCGCTTGGCGGTAGCGCGCTCAAGAAGGCGCAGCATGAGGTAGCGGGCGCGCTCCGGATCGGAAGAATCTAGAAGACCGTCGAGGGAGTCCATCCACTCGCGGGTCTCCTCGGGGTCGGAGTCATGCAGGTATGCTGCCACGCCATCGCGAACGATGGGAAAGTTGGAGTCGCCGTTGTGGGCGTCCAAGTCGGCCATTAAATCCTCCTGGGTCGTAGTACACAGATCTTGCTCTAGGATACGCGCCCCTTTCGCGGTGGGTCACTCGGAGGCCCCCACGGGTGGTTTTATGGGGGAAAATGTCCACCTCTGGGGAGGAACGGGGGAGGTTTGACGCGAAAAAGTGCACCGTAGCCGTTAAAATACTCTGCATGACATCAACTACTTCATCGGAAGGAACTCAACGAGTGACGGGATTTGCAGCCAAGCTCGGCATCGAGGAGGGCCAGATTGCCCTAGAACTTGGTTGGGACGAAGACTGTGACTCCACGATTTCTGAGTCCATCGAGGACGTGTTGGGGGAGGACTTCCTCGAGGAAGAGACCGACGAGTTGTGCGACCTTGTGCTGCTGTGGTGGCGCGCGGAGGACGGCGACTTGGTCGATGGGCTGGTGGATGCCACCCGTCCCTTGGGCGATTCCGGCCGCATCTGGCTGCTGACCCCAGGAGCTGGAAAGCCAGGCAACTTGGAGCCAGGCGAGATCTCCGAATCTGCACAATTGGCCGGCCTCGTACAGACCAAGGCCGAGCGCCTCGGCGAGTGGCAGGGGTCCTGCCTCGTGGCCCGCGGCTACACCAAGAAGCCCTAAGGAATAATCGCAGGATGTACCTGCTCACGCGGCATTCGCAGCGGCGAATCACACCCCGATTTGTTGCTGCGGGTGCCCATGGGCTAATCTTGTTCGAGCACACCAAGTGCACTGCGGCTTTAGCTCAGCTGGAAGAGCAACTGGTTTACACCCAGTAGGTCGGGGGTTCGATCCCCTCAGGCCGCACCAAATGAAACCCCTTTCCGTTAAGTCGGAGAGGGGTTTCGTCGTGCTCGGAGGCCGGTGCTCTAGGGAGGGGTTGAGGGCCGCTTTGATGGTCGGTGTAGATGCGGACTGCTCCGGCTGCTTTGAGTTGGGTGTGTTGGCGTTCGGGGTTTTGGTCGGTAGTGCTGACGCGGGCGTAGCCGATGATTTGGCCGGCAATGCCCGTGGAGTGTTCGGTTGGGTATACCTCAAAAGGCTGCCACTCGCCCCAATTCGATATCCACTCCCCTCTACGAATGTACGGATGCGTAACGGTGCTCCATGTACAAGTGGAACTAATGCTTACGAAAATGAATTAGGTCACAAAAGCGTGACCAGTGTTTATGTAGATGATGTTTATGCAGATGAATGATCATTGTTAGCAAATAGTTATTGACTACATTTTTCATTAGCCGTAGGTTTGAGGTAAGCCGGTGACGAGCCGGGCATCTTGGAAATCTGGAAAAGAGGTCATCATGTTAAAAAAGGGGCTGACGTGCGTGAGCGCCACGGCATTGTTTGCACTGAGTTCGACATTTTCAGTGCAGGCTTCCGCAGATGAGGTAAACAAATACGTTCCCGTAGAGGGGAGCGATGTGTCAGTGATTGGAGCTAACACCGATTCCAGTGGTGGCGAAACAGAGGCGCAACTGAAGGCGGGGGATAGCTTTCGCATTGAGGGGCCAGCCGGAACCAAAGTAAACCTGCTGGGCGATTCCAACTTCCTTGAAGTAGTAAAACCTGGCGGTGAAGTGGGGCTCTACGCAGTCGCACCAGCTGGCCTTGAATTTGAGGTCGAAGACACTGTGGTGACGGTCGTTGATCTTCCCTCCAACCAAGTTGCGGAGCGTGCAGCCGCCGAAAGTAATGATGAACCAATCAGGGCTGCTTTTGGACTGTCCCTAATCGACCGTGTGGACATTGTAAAACAGCCCGAAGGTACGCGATACAAGGTCTTTCCTACGGTCTTGGGAAGGGCAATGCGGTCACCAATCCCTGAAACTGCAGGTTGGAATGAAGCAAAATCCAAGGGGGTTGCGGATACTGGAAGCCTCCACAACCAGTTTGTGTGTCACCCGCTATCTCAAGTCGCCCGAGTTAAGCCTAGTTGGAACTTGGAGGATTGGCGCCCTGATGTTGGACTTCCTAGAACAATAGCCGAACGATGTAATCCGGGTGAGGGAGACGATTAACCACACAAACCCGCGCTAAAACAGCAAACATGTATTGAGGAGGATGGCATTGACGCGTAAACAGAAAAGCGCAGCCTACTGGTCGAGCGTTACTGTCGTTGTAGTGCTGTTCATCGCAACGCTTGTAATCAATTATCTAGCAGGACTAAGTGCTGATGAATCATACTTTGGAGCACATTGGTGGCATCGTCTGGCGTGGGTTACGCCACTGTTGTTCTTGGCTTCTTTGATTTGGGCCTGGTTCGAGCACAGGAAGGTGCATCGGTATCCGCATTGACCCATATTTAGTAGCGTCTGGAGAAAGATTGCTGCGGTCATGTTCTGTCCCGTTTGTGATTGCGTTTAGCTTATGGCGATGAATTTACGGTGCCCACCAACATAAGGTGGGCACCGTTTGTCTTAGTGTTCGCCTGGCCACTCGCGGAGATTGATCCGGTTGAGTGCGACGTTTTCTTTGCGATATTCGTCACCATAGATGCCTTGGCAGTGCCCTGGATAGAATCTCATGGAGAAGATCCTGACACAGTAGAGTCCGTTTGCCTGCTTGCCGATTCGGAGACATTCTTCTTCACTACCGTTGATTGGCGACACTGCTTCTGGCATGTCTTCGTCCCAGTTGGGAATGCAGTTCTCAGCGGTGCAGCCAGCGGCTTCAAGAATACTGTCGGCAATCTCGGTTTCGGTCGCTTCTCGCGTCCACGCAATCGCGTTCATCATCGTCCCCTTTGGGGGGCGAGGCTAGAAGCGCTCCTGGCCACGCTCGCGGATCTTCTCGTAGAAGTCCGGCTTGGCGGAGCCATAGCGCGAGCGGGAGCGGCGGGAAGGCTGGGCGGTAGCCGCGGGCGTCGATGCTGGGGTAGAAGGCGCCGTAGCGTCGGGGTGCTCGTCGGAAGTCTCGGTCTGGGCAGAGGCTTGGGCATCGGGGCCCGTATCGCCCGGGGCCGGATCGGGGGAGCCGGCGCCGGTGCCAATAGCTGCGGCAGTGGCCTCAGCCATCAGGGTCTCCTCCTCGCGGGCGCGGCGGCGCTCCCGAATCTCAGACCACACGAAGTAAGCAAAGCCCAGCGGCGCCATCACGCCGAAGGCAATCCACTGGTAGCCGTAGGAGAGGTGATTGCCGCGGTCCAACTTCGGCACTGGCAGCGCATGCAGCTCACCTGGCTGCTCGGGGGAGAGTTGGAGGTAGTCGTGGGCGAGGGGGACGTCGACAAGCTCTGCAATCTGCTCCGTATTGATGGAGTAGACCTGCGTGTAGCCCTGCTCCTCAATGGGGGCGGAGGTGTGCTCGCGCTCGTTGTAGCGCGCCATGCCCACGATGGTCACCCTCTCCGAGGGGGCCGGATCGATGTGGGGAACGGAATTGCCCTCATCCGTGGGTACCCAGCCGCGGTTGACCAGGAAAGTCTCGCCGGAGTCGGTCTCAAAGGGAACCAGCGACTGGAAGCCCGGAGCGGACTCCACCGGGCGCAGGCGCAAGAGCACCTCATCCTCCGGAAGGTAGTGGCCGGTCAGCTCCGCGCGTTCCCACTCCTTGCGCAGGGAGCCATCGGTGGAAAAGACCTCGGTGACCGGCTGGGGGTCGGCGTCGTAGGCCTCCTCAATGAGGTGGTTGCGCTCCACAATCTGGTCGTCTTTATTCAGCTGCCACGGTGCGAGCACCGTGAAAGACAAATAGGAAAAGGCGACGATGAAGATGAGAAAGAGCACCCACCCAGGCTTGAGGAATGTCTTGAGCATGATGATCAGTCTAGTAGCCGCAAAAGATTATCTAGCCGTGGTTCGTCTTAATCCACTCGAGCAGACCTGGAACGGCGGCGTCGATCTCTTCGCGGGTACGGGCGAAGTCCTCCTCCGTGCCGTAGAACGGATCCTCCACGATGGCGTCCTCCGGAGAATTCGGGTCGAAACTGCGCATGAGGCGCACCTTGTCCTTCGGGATGCCGCGCTCGATAAGGGCATCGCGGTGGCCGGTATCCATGGCCACGAACAGGTCCGCGTCCATGTGCTCCGGACCCAGCTGGGCGGCCTGGTGGCCAGCGCCATCGTGCCCGCCGCGGCGCAGCTCAGCCACAGCGCGCTCATCAGCGCCCTGGCCCACGTGCCAGCCGCCGAGGCCGCAGGAGTCCACGCGGGCGAGGAGATCGAGCATGTCGGTCTCCATGGCATCACGGGTAATGACTTCCGCCATTGGTGAGCGGCAAATATTGCCCGTGCACACGAAGACGATGTGGAGCTGGTTGTCGTTCTCCGGAGGCGTCATGCAAAGGCTCCTTAAGCTAGAGGGGTGCGCTGACGAACGAAAGCTAGGATATAGCAGCGACGCGACTGACGTGAAACCTGAAGCCGTATAAGGAGCAAACAAGATGGCAGAACACACGACCGTCGGCGAGATTCGCCGCGTTATCCACGGGGCCTACCCGCCGCAGCTCGCTGAGTCGTGGGATGCAGTCGGCCTGGTGTGCGGTGACCCCGCGGACGAGGTGCGCACCGTGGCCTTCGCTCTGGACTGCACCCAGGAGGTGGCAGACAAGGCCGTGGAGCTCGGCGCGCAGATGCTTGTGGTGCATCACCCGCTGCTGCTTCGCGGGGTGACCTCGGTGGCGGCGGATACCCCGAAGGGCAAGGTCATTCACACTCTTATCCGCAACGGTGTGGCCCTCCTGGCCGCGCACACCAACGCGGATAAAGCGCGCCCGGGTGTCAACGACAAGCTGGCCGAACTCGTCGGCATCACGCCCGGCCGCCCCATCGTCCCTGTCGAGCCCTATGAGAACCTCGACGAGGCGCTGGGCCTGGGGCGCGTGGGTGAGCTTGAGCAACCAATGACGCTGCGCGAATTCACCCAGCGCGTGGCCGATGCCCTCCCAGAAACCGAGTGGGGAGTGCGTGCGGCCGGTGATCCGGAGCGCGTGGTGAAGCGCGTGGCCGTCTCCAGTGGCTCGGGTGACTCCTTCCTGGACCAAGCAGCAGCGCTCGGCGTGGACGTCTACGTCACCTCCGATCTGCGCCACCACCCGGTAGATGAACATCTGCGCGCTGCGCACCTGGCCCAACCTGAAGGCCCAGCCGTGGTGGACACCGCTCACTGGGCCAGCGAGTTTCCCTGGACCACCCAGGCGCGCGATATTGTGGAGAACGCATTGCGCGTGAACACCGAGATCATCGATGTCCGCACCGACCCATGGACGATTTCTGCGCATAAGGAGAACTAAATGAAACTGTCACAGGATCTGCAGAGCATCTTGCTGGAGCTGGCGACCCTGGAGCGCTCCCAGGCGCACGGTGGAACCCCCACCATCCCGGAGCAAGAGGAATACGAGAAGGCACAGGCCGCACACGCCCGGCTTCTCGACGCCTCCGGCTCCGCCCAGCTCGCCGTCGACGATATGGAGATGGAGATCCTGCGCATCCAGGCCGACGAGCGCAAGCTGCGCCAGCGCGAGCGCGACGATAAGGCCCAGCTCGGTGCCGCGACCGACCCGGAGACTCGCAAGGATCTGGAGCACGATCTCTATGCGGCTAAGTCCCGCATCGCGGATCTCATGAGCGAGCTGCAGGAAGCCCACAACGAAATTCACGCACTGCGCGCCAACCTGGATGTCCACGGCGCGAAGGTCTCCGATTCCGAGCGCAAGCTCGAAGTGCTCAAGCGCGCGGCCGAAGCCGCCCAGGAGGCCGCGGCGAACCGACCGGATCCGCAGGTTCGCATCGGCGAGCTGCGCGAGCAGCTGCCCGCGGACATCGTGGCGGAGTACGAGACCGTGCGCGAAGAAAACGGTGTGGGTGCGGCGGCCTTCACCGGGCGCGGTTGCGGCGGCTGCTTCATCGTGCTGCCGCCGGCCGAGCAGAACGCGGTGCGCAACGCGGCGGCCGACGAGGTCCCGCAGTGCAGCGACTGCGGCTCCTACCTGGTACGCCCGGCCTCATGAAGCTAGTCATCTTCGCTGACGGCGGCTCCCGCGGCAACCCCGGGATAGCCGGTTCGGGCACGGCAGTCTACAACGAGGACCGCTCGCAGCTGCTCAGGGAAATCGCCTACGTCGTGGGGCAGAAGTCCACTAATAACGTGGCCGAATACCACGGCCTGCTGCGCGGCCTCGAGGCCGCGGTGGAGCTGGGCGCGGACGAGGTGGAGTTCTATATGGACTCCAAGCTCGTGGTGGAGCAGATGAACGGGCGCTGGAAGATCAAGCACCCGGACATGCAGAAGCTCGCCATCGAGGCGCGCCGCCTTCTCAACCAGATTCCGCGCTTCAGCCTCGAGTGGGTCCCGCGCGCCAAGAACTCGGTGGCCGATGAGCTCTCCAACGTGGCCATGGATGCCGCCGCGAAGGGCGAGCCCGTGGGCATCCTCGATATGGGTGCCGGCGACGCCGCTGAAGCCGACGCTGCTGTCGATGCGGCGGGCGGTGTAGAACCCGGCGGGGAGGCGGGGGAGGCGTCGCCAAGCGCGGCGTCATCGACCGCGGCCGACTGGCGCCCTGAGTGTGGCCCGGCCACCCGCTTCATCCTGCTGCGCCACGGCCAGACGGCGATGTCCGCCGCCAAGCAGTATTCCGGGCGGGCGAACCCCGAGCTCACCGAGCTAGGCAAGAAGCAAGCGCTCGCCGCCGCCCAAGCCCTGGCCGATACCCACATCGATGCCGTGGTGTGCTCGCCGCTGCGCCGCTGCCAGCAAACAGCCGCGGCCGTGGTTAAGGGCCGTGATCTGCGCGTGGAAACCGTCGACGACCTCATCGAGGTGGACTTTGGGCGCTGGGAAGGCAAGACCTTTGCCGAGGCCGACGCCGCCGACCCCGAGCTCCACGCGCGCTGGCTGAAGGATACGTCTGTAGCCTGCCCGGGCGGGGAGTCCCTGCGCGCCGTACACCGCCGAGTCAGCGCCGCGCGCCGCGAGCTGCAGCAGCGCTATGCGGGGCACACCGTGCTCGTGGTCTCCCACGTCAACCCCATCAAGTCCTTCGTGCGCCAAGCGCTCGACTCTGGACCGCAGACCCCCAACCACCTGTTCCTGGAGCTGGCTTCGCTGAGCGAAGTTGAGTTCTTCGACGGCGGTAGCACCCTGCATCGATTTAACGATGTGGGGCATCTGGGCGCTCTGCGATAAACTAACAGGCGCGAATGAGCCGACCGGGTAAACGCGTTCCGTCGAACCGGCCCCTTTCTGGGGCTAGGCGCGGGCCGAGGAAAGTCCGGACTCCACAGAGCACGGTGGTTGCTAACAGCAACCCGGGGTGACCCGCGGGAAAGTGCAACAGAAAGTAGACCGCCGCGCCTTTCGCTTCGCTTCGGTGTGGCGATAGGCAAGCGGTAAGGGTGAAAGGGTGCGGTAAGAGCGCACCAGCACCGTCAGCGATGGCGGTGGCTGGGTAAACCCCACTGGGAGCAAGGCATCACGGCCCGCTGGAAAGCGGGCCCGATCAGGCGTTAGTAGGCTGCTCGTCGAAGCCTGAAGGTAGCTGCTTGAGCCAACTGGCAACGGTTGGCCTGGATGGATGTTTACCACCGCGCCTTGGTGCGCGGCACAGAATCCGGCTTATAGGTTGGCTCATTCGCGCCCATATCTTTATTTTTTGGAACAATGGGGCGGCATGAAGCTGTATGCCGCGCCCCTGGACTTTCGCCCCATCGCCGAGGAATTCTCCGTTCCCACCGACTTCCCAGGAGAAGTCACCGCGCAGGCCGCGTCCGCGCAGGATCGTTACGCCGAGCAGCGCCGCGATGCCCGCGACATCCCGCTGGTGACTATCGATCCGGCCGGCTCCATGGACCTGGACCAGGCCGTCTTTATAGAGGCCCGCGATGGCGGCTACCGCGTGCTGTACGCCATCGCGGATGTCGCCGCTTTCATCGAACCGGGCTCTGAGCTGGAGACCGAATCCCTCACGCGCGGGCAAACCATCTACCTGCCCGATGAGCCAGCGCGGCTGCATCCGGCGGAGCTGTCTGAGGATAGGGCCTCGCTGCTTGCCGACGTCGACCGCCCCGCCGTCCTCTGGACCTTCGACCTCGACACTGCGGGTGAGGTGGAGGACTTCTCGGTGGAGCGCGCACTCGTGCGCAGCCGCGCCCGGCTGGATTACGACCAGGCCCATGCGGACTTGGAGAATGGCACTTTGCATTCTTCTATCGCCCTGCTGCCGGAGGTGGGCAAGCTGCGCCAGGCCTCCTCGTTGCGCCGCGAGGCGATCAACCTGCGCCTTCCCTCGCAGCGCGTATCTGAGACGAATGATGCGGAGAAGGGGCACTACGAGCTGGTGATGGAGCCGCGCTATGAGGTGATGGACTATAACTCCGAAATCTCGTTGCTTACCGGCATGTGTGCCGGGCGCCTCATGGAAGAACACGGAGTGGGGTTCCTGCGCACGCTGTCCGCGGCCACGCCGGAAGCTGAGGCAACGTTTCGCACCGAGGCTGAGGCTCTGGGCTTTGAGTTGGGGGAGAGCAGCATTTCGGAATTCCTCCATTCCGTGGACGCGGATTCACCGCGTGGCATGGCGGTGATGCGCGAGGCCCAGCGCCTATTGCGCGGGGCGGACTACGTGTGGCTGGAGGACGGTGAGGCGGACGTGCATGCGGGAATCGGCGGATACTATGCGCACGTGACTGCCCCGCTGCGCCGCCTCGTCGACCGATTTGCCACGGAGGTGTGCTTGGCGCTGAGCGGCGGATATGAGGTGCCGGAGTGGGTACGCGAGCGCGCCGGGGATGTCATTTCCACAATGCGCTCGACCTCGCAGCTGGCCTCCCAAGTGGATAAGGCGTGTCTTAACCTGACAGAGGCTACGGTCTTGGCGCCGTGGGTAGGAACCAACTTTGAGGCCGTGGTTGTCGACGGCGGAGAAAAGCGCGAGAAAGCGCGTCTCGTCGTTCTGGATCCGCCGGTGATTGGAGTGGCTGTGGGGCAACCGCCCACCGGCAGCGAGACCACCGTCTCGCTGGTTAAGGCCGATGTTGCCGAGCGCGATGTGCTCTTTGCGTGGCCGGCGGATTAATCCTCGGTAATGGCGGGGGCACCGGCCGATAGGGGGACGACAAGCAGGCCGTCCTCGGCGAGGTCGGCCGCGAAATTCGGGGCCTTGGTACTTGGGACATAAGCAATAACCGCGGTCGAAGTCCCGGCGTGGGCGGAGCGCGCGGCGACGGCGCCACGAGCGGTGGCCAGTTGTGCGAGTTTTTCCGCAGACTTGAAGCCATAGACCGTGGCCAAGGCCGACTGCGATTGGGTCAGCAGCGGGAAGAGCTCGGTGCCGCGGCGTGAGCGCAAGGCGCGGGCAATTCTCTCGGCTCGCTCGGTTTCTTCCGAGTAGAAAGTGAGCCATGCTGTGGCTTGGTCGATGGTGGGCTGGTTTTCGGGGCCGTGCACCTTGTGGACGGCGGCGAGCCACTCGAGGACACGCTGGGGCGCATCCGGCAGGAGGCGCAGCGATGCAGTGCCGAAGGCGCGGCAGGCGGCGTCAATGAAACGCTCGCGGGCGCGGATTTCGGCAACAGCCTCAGCGGAATCGAAGTCACCGGGGACGGCGAGGGCAAAAGCTGCAATGTCCTTGTTGACCACGTGCGGTGCCTGGGTGACGGAACCGTCGGCGTAGTCGATGATGGTAATGGAGTCACCCGCGCCACGCAGTGCGGCGGAGTGGCGGGCGCGCAGCGCAGGGAAGCGGGCGAAGGTGCCGACAGCTTGGGAGCATACCTCTGCGATCCGGGCGCGAAGAGGAGCGTCGTGCAGATCGTCCGCGCCGCCGAGCAAGGCCAAAGCGGTCGCGATATCAATGGCTGCGGCGGCTCCGAGCCCGGCCGAATCTGGGATATCGTTGACCACTGTGATGTCGGCGCCGGCGGTCTCGCGGGTGAGGAGCTGGCGGTTGATCATGGTGTAGATGATCCCGCCGAGGCGCGCTGCGATGGCGCCCTCGGGCGCTGGGGGCTCGATGGGCTGGCCTTCGGAATCGACGCCGGGCTGCTGTTCCGCGGCGAGGGAGGAGACTTTCTCTAGCGAAATCTGGTCCTCAACGGTCTCGCCGTTGGTGTGCTCGAGGCGAACGTTGACGATGCCATCGCTGCGAGGACTCACGGCTACCGCTGCGCGGAGATCAGCCAGGCCCATGATGGTGATGCCGCCGTAGTGGTCGATGTGCTCGCCGATGAGTGCCCAGGTGGCTGGGGCGCTGGCGACATGCGCCGGCTCGGCGCCGATGTTGTCGCTGTGCGCGACGCGAACGCGGTCGACGGCCGGGGTCGAAGGGGCAGTCCACAGGGGCATCGGGAAGGTTCTCCTTTGCTGGTGGCGAGATCCTGCCCGTAAACGGGGCAGGAGTGAGGTGACCTATCTATTCTAACGGGCGTAGTCGATGGGCGGTCTGTAGTGTGGGGTGCACTGATCGAGCGCCTAAAAGAATGGAGAAAACAATGGCCGAGGCTGATAACAAGTGGTTCTACGACCCGTCCACCGGTGAGGTGACCCAGGGCAAGGTGTCTGGTTGGGAGAACCGCATGGGCCCCTATGATTCCCGCGAGGAAGCCGAGCGCGCCATCGAAATCGCGCAAGCCCGCACTGCTGCGGCTGATGCCGAGGACGCCGCTGAGGACGATTACTAAAGTCCTGCAGGACTCCTGCAGGACGCCCCATTGAGCGGCGGTAACTCAAAGCCAACGGCCCACCCCCTCGCGAGAAACGCGACGGAGTGGGCCGTTGAAATGTTTGTTCCACCTGCCGGGCGTTGCAGCGCGCCCAGCGGGGAGGAATTAGCGCAGCTTCTTGCGCAGCGGCTTGAACGCAGACTTGATGGCCTTGAAGCTCTCCGAGTAGGCGTTGAGCGCTTCCAAACCGATGGCGCGCTCACGCTGGTAGAGCAGACCATAGCCAAAGGTGTCCTCGCCTCGGCGTCGTGCGGTCTCTGCCAGTTCGAGCAGCTTGTCGCGAGAGGTCACCGAATCCTGGAAGTCTCCCAAGCCTGACTGCATCTGCTTGCAGGCCTTGTAGAGGCTCTTCGTCTTCAACGAGGTTGCGGAACCAGCTGCCTCCGCCGCATAGCGCAGTTTCTTTGCTGCCTTGCGCATATCGTGGAAGTACTCTTCACGTTCATGTAGCGTCAGCTCGGTATTATCCCAGTTGGAGACTGCCTTCTTGTGGCGCTTGACCAGCTTGTCATAAGCCTGCTTGAGGTGCAGGGCCATCACCGTATCAAGATCGTGGGGCTCTTCGTCCTCATCTGGCTTGGCGTGCTTCGGCTCGTAGACCTTTGCTGACTCTTGTTCTTCCTCTTTTTCTTCAGTGGGGGCAGCAGACGCCGAATCGTCGACCGCAGAGTCTTCCGCCTCGCCGCTGGCAGAGGTGCTGTCGGCGTCAGCGGGCGTGTCTTCACCAGCAACCGGCGGGTCGGAGAGGAAGGCATCCAATGCATCGAGCAGAGCCAAGTATTGATCGGAATCGAGCGCCGCGATGACTCGACGGTGTGCTCGGCGGTATGCGCGGCCCATGTCGTGTGCAATGTGTTCGCGGGTGGCTTCATCGAGGACGTCGGAATCCTCGGACGCGAGGAGGTTCTGCCAACGTTCCTCCACGACCTCGGCGTCACGGGCGACGCCCAACATGGCCGCAAGTTCCTTCAGATCTGACTCAATGCGCTCGATTTCGGGGCCCACCACAATGCCGTGGAAGGTCTGCAAGTGGCTGCGCAGTTCACGGGTAGCAACGCGCATCTGGTGAACCGAATCCCACTCATCGCGGCGAACCCGTGGATCATATTCGACGAGCTTGTCGCGGTTGGCTTTCAATGCGTCCACAACCGCTGCCGCGGGCGAGCCCGGCTCCACGTTGGACGTGGCAAGTGACGGGGGAAGCTCGACATTGTTGACGGATTCACCCAATGCCGACTTCAACTTGGACGGCGAGGAAGAAACCCGAGCCCCAGAGCTAATGAGTAGGGAAGTGGCGTGCCGCAGTAGAGCGCTGCCTTCCTTGGATCCAGGGAGCTCCCCAGCGAGCTCGACTTCCCACTCACGCCAGGTGCTCTGGGAGCCACCCGGAAGAAAGGAGAAGGCGGTGACATGGTCATCACAGAACTCAGCGACCGGCTGGTCATCGGCGTTGACAAGGAGCAATTCGGTGCGGTTGTTGTCGACCTGCGCAATGGGCTCCAGCGGATGATTGCGGATCACTGAGCGAACCTGGTGGAGAAGCTCGGCCGGAACCTCGTACTTGCCATCAATTGGTTCGCCGAGTTCGGCACGAATTTCGGTGCGGCCTTCGGCACCGGGGATCTTGATGTGCCAACCGTCATCATTTCCACCGGTGCGGCGGCGCAGCGTGATCTTGGCGTGGGTAAGGCGAAGGTCCTCCGTGTCGTAATAGATTGCCGACAACGATTGGTGGCGGGTTTCTGCTACTCGGGCAACCTCGTCGAGGTTGGTGAGATCGGGCGCCGGCGTGGCTTCATCCACGGCGAACTTGGCTTCGATTTCAAGGAACGTCTTCGGAGACATGTACACACCTTCGTCGGGGAGCGAAAATTTAAAGAGGAGGCACAAAACCTCTACACTTCCAACTAGTTTACCTAGTCATTAGAGCACTTGTGCCAGCCTTTGAGCCCGCCCTAACGAGTGAGTTGGGCACGTCCTGCCAGCCCTGAGGAATCACCACTTAAATGAGACCTTTCCGCAGCGGATGCCCCGGCGGACACGCCTGCTCGGCTCCCCATAGCTAAAGATATGGTGCGGGCGTTGGGAAAGAGCTGATCTACTACCGCTTCTGCGCTACGCCGGCGATCTTCCACCGTTGATAAAGATTGTTGGGCAAGGACTACTGCATCATGCCCAACCCCCGGATTGCGTGTTGTGGAAGCCGTCGCGTCTGTACTTTGTGGCCCCAGCGTGGTGTTTGCCTCATCTAAGAGCTGACCGATTCGGGTGGCATAAGACAAAATGAAGCTTCGGCGAAAAGCTGCAACATTGCCGATCTGGCGTGCGCTTTTCGCGTGTTCTCTGTGGTGCATGTGCCACTCACACTGCCGAAGAATTGAAGCGAAGAGGTCGGCGACATGGTGGACGTCCTCTTTAGCGCCGAAGACTGTGATGATCCCTTTGGGGTGAAGTTGCAGCACAGTGCATCCATTGCGATCCGCGATGACGCTAAGAAGTGTGGTCTTGTGCTTGATATAGGGGGCGCTGATATGAAGGCGCGTGGAAACTACGGAGCTGGGCGAAGCGTCGAGAGCACCATCGATCCGGTGTCGTTGCCGCAGGCTTTGTGCCTTGGCAATGAGCGCACTGGCTTCTTCCTCGTAGGGAGTGGATTCGGCCTTCCGCAGAAGGTGGGAGATTTTGGTGCGGATTTTATCCTCCTTGCTGCCATGCGCTGACTGGGAGCTATTTCTCTCAGGCACGAGCACGTCAACGTCACGAAGTAAGGGAAGCAACATGGTTGCTTCGATGAGTCGCGTCAGTTCATCGGTGGACATGGTCATCGAAGCAGGCGGAGTGAGGCTCAACCACTCTTTGCGCAACGCAGTGGAACTAATCTGTGCGGGCACCTGGCCGGCGGCACGATAAATGAGTGGGTGGCAAAAGTCGCCCACGACGTGAAGAAGATCCTTAGGAGACCATCCTCGCTGGGCCGCCTGGATAATGAGGTCGAGTCCTCGCTCGCTCAGTGTTGCGTGGTTGGTGTTCATGGAAATCACATTCCTATCTTTGTTCGTACATCAGTTTGGATATGGGGCCATTCAAGCATGTGACAGCGACAAGGGTTTGGAAGGTCGAAAAAATTTGCCCCCGAGTTACTCTTGCCAACTGGGTCGATAGGTGACGCTGCGGGGGCAAAAGAGCAAACGCCCAGCCGCGGCTTCGGTGCGCGGCGGTAGGGTTTAAAACATGAACAGCCAACACGAATTCGTCCTTCGTACAGTTGAAGAACGCGATATCCGCTTCATTCGCCTCTGGTTCACTGACATCCTGGGGGCGTTGAAATCTGTGGTGATGAGCCCCTCCGAATTGGAATCTGCCTTCGAGGAAGGTGTTGGCTTCGATGGCTCCTCGGTGGAGGGATTCTCCCGTATCTCAGAGGCCGATACTATCGCCATGCCGGATCCCTCAACGTTCCAGATCATGCCCTTCGATAAGGAAGAGCCAGAGCTGTTGTCAGCGCGCATGTTCTGCGACATTACCCAGCCCGATGGGCACCCTTCCCTGGTGGATCCACGCCACATCCTGCGCCGGCAGGTCACAGAGGCGGCCAATGAAGGGTTCACGTGTAAGGCCTCACCGGAGATCGAGTTTTATCTCCTTGAGGATGCGCGTGATATCAACAACCTCATTGCCACCGACAACGGCGGTTACTTCGACCAAGCCACCCACGATAACGCCCCGAGTTTTCGCCGCCGGTCGATGTATGCACTGGAATCCATGGGCATCGCTACGGAATTCAGCCACCATGAAACCTCACCCGGGCAGCAGGAGATCGACTTGCGTCATGCTGATGTGCTGTCCATGGCAGACCACATCATGACGTTCCGCTACCTCATCAAGGAGGTGGCTTCCCAGCAGGGCGTGCATGCCACATTCATGCCCAAGCCTTTCGAAGACCGCTCGGGATCGGGAATGCACACCCACCTCAGCCTGTTTGAAGGCGATTCCAACGCCTTCCACGACCCCGACGATGAGATTTCCCTCTCCAGTACGGGACGGCAGTTCATCGCCGGCATTCTTGAGCATGCAGTGGAAATGACGGCGATCACCAACCAGTGGACCAACTCTTACAAGCGCCTGATGTTTGGCAGCGAAGCCCCGGGGTCGGTGACCTGGGGCGTGTCCAACCGCTCGGCCCTCGTCCGAGTACCGACCTACCGCCTGTCCAAGGAAATGTCGCGACGGGTGGAGATCCGCTCTCTAGACTCAGCGATGAACCCCTACCTGGGATATGCGGTTCTCCTGGCCGCCGGATTGCGCGGTATCAGGGAAGGGTATGAGCTCGGTGATCCGGCCGAGGACAATGTCCATCAGTTGACCCGCCGTGAGCGCCGTGCGATGGGGTACAAGGACCTGCCCAGCAGCTTGGACCAAGCACTCCGAGAGTTTGAACGCTCCGAATTCATGGCAGAGGTCCTCGGCGAGCACGTCTTTGAATACTTCCTGCGCGCAAAGTGGGACGAGTGGCATGAGTATCAGCAACAGATCACCGCATTCGAATTGCGCAACAACCTGAATTTCTAGGAGAAGCATGCGTCCAGCGTCAGTACCGTCCCCGGCGACTCTCGGCCTTACCCGGCCAACTGCTGCGGAGGATCTTTCCCGTCTCGAGTGGGATAATCCAGAATCCCTGGAGCTGCTGTGGACACTGGCCGGAACCGGTGATCCCGACATGGCCCTCAATACCTTGATGAGGATTTTCGAGGGAGCGCCCGAGATTGGGCCGGCGATGCGTGAAGACGAAACCCTTCGAGTTCGGCTGCTTGCCCTATTGGGCGGCTCCTCGGCGTTCGGTGATCACCTCGCCGCCCACCCGGAGACCTGGCAAGAACTGCAGCGCCCGTTGCCTACCCCAACGGAAATGCTGAACACACTATTGGGCGAGGTGGGGGCGGAACCGGCGACGTACGCAGAGCAACCAGACCGCCCAGACACGGCGAACCCCGAGCTGACATCGCCCGGCACCTACCGCGCATCCCCTGGTGACCACAAAGCATCTCTCAAGGTGGCATACCGGACGCTGATGATGCGCATCGCCGCGCATGACCTCGCCGGTACCTTCCACTCCCGCAAGGGGCAGTCGCGGCCGCAACCACGAGTGGGGTTTCGTGAAGTCACCAGGCTGACGACGGCTCTCGCAGATGCCGCCTTGACGGCCGCACTCGCGGGTGCGGTCCGTGTGGTCTATGGCGATGAGCCCCTCGATGCGCAGCTGGCAGTTATCGCGATGGGCAAGTGTGGCGCGGGGGAGTTGAACTATATCTCCGATGTGGACGTTATCTTCGTGGGCTCGGAGGCGACGCCGAAGGTTACGCGCCTAGCATCGGAATTCAATCGAATCGGCTCTGCCTGCTTCTTCGAGGTCGACGCCAACCTGCGTCCGGAAGGAAAATCCGGCGCTCTCGTCCGAACTCTGGATTCGCACGTGGCCTACTACAAGCGGTGGGCGGAGACCTGGGAGTTTCAGGCACAACTGAAGGCGCGACCGCAGACCGGCTACCTGCCCCTAGGTAAGGACTACGTGAGCCAGATCGGGCCCATGGTGTGGACTGCCTCGCAACGGGAGTCCTTTGTGGAAGACGTACAGGCTATGCGCCGCCGCGTGCTCGAGAACGTCCCGGAAGAGATGCGCCTTCGAGAACTCAAACTGGGGGAGGGCGGTCTGCGCGATGTAGAGTTCGCAGTCCAATTGCTGCAGTTGGTGCACGGTCGCTCGGATGAATCGTTGCGCACGCTCGCGACGGTCGATGCGCTCGCCGCACTCGTGCGCGCCGGGTACGTAGGGCGCGAGGATGGCACCCAGCTCATCGAGGCCTACGAGTTTCTTCGTCTGCTGGAGCACCGCCTCCAATTGGAGCGTTTCCGCCGAACACATACGTTGCCGGCGAAGGATGACAACACGGCGCTCGAGTGGCTGGCCATCAACTCGGGCTTTCACCCGCAGGGCCACCAGTCGGCGGCGGATCGGATGAACATCCATCTTCGGAAGATTCGCCTGCTTATCTCTGAGCTCCACTCGCGCTTGTTCTACCGCCCGCTGCTCAATTCCGTGGCATCGATGTCGGCGGATGAGCTCAAGCTGTCGCGCGAGGCAGCCCTCCTGCAGTTGGCAGCGCTGGGCTATCGCCATCCGGACAGAGCCTTCGAGCATCTCACTTCTTTGGCCGCGGGCCAGTCGCGCAAGGCCCGCATCCAGGCCATCTTGCTGCCCACGTTGATGGAGTGGCTCTCGAACACCGCGGATCCAGACATGGGCTTGTTGAACTACCGCAAGCTTTCGGAAGCAGCCTACGACCGAACCTGGTTCCTGCGCATGCTTCGCGACGAAGGCGTCGTCGGCCAGCGCCTCATGAAAATTCTGGGCACCTCGCCGTTTACGGCGGAGCTCATCATTCGGGCGCCAGACGTCGTCAAGCAGCTCTCCGACGGCGCGGCGGGGCCCAAGCTTCTGGAAACCAAACCCGAGCAAGTGTCCTCTGCTTTGGTCAATTCCACCAAGCGTCATGCGGATCCGGACAAGGCCGTCTCGGTCGCGCGGTCTCTTCGCCGCGCGGAGTTGGCACGAATTGCCGCAGCGGATCTTCTGGGATTCCTGCCGGTTCAGCAAGTCTGTTACGAGCTGTCCACCATCTGGAATGCGGTGTTGGAGGCAGCGCTCCGCGCCGAGGTCAGGGCATGGCGGCTGGAGAACGACAATGACGAACCACCGGCTCGCATCGCCGTGATCGGCATGGGGCGGCTCGGTGGCATGGAGCTGGGTTTCGGTTCGGATGCCGATGTCATCGTGGTAGCGGAGCCAGTTGCAGGCAACCCCGAAGAGGAGGCGCTGCCCTGGGCCATCGGCATCATTGAGAAGCTGCGCCGCCGTCTGGCAAAACCGTCCGGAGATCCGCCCTTGGACGTTGACCTAGGTTTGCGGCCAGAGGGACGCTCGGGAGCGGTCGCGCGCTCCATTGAGTCCTATGAGCGTTACTACTCACAGTGGGGCGAGCCGTGGGAGATGCAAGCGCTGCTCCGCGCTGCCTTTGTGGCGGGTGATGAGGACGTTGGCCAGCGTTTCCTCACCATGGTGGATGCTTTCCGTTACCCGCCGAAGGGCGTGAGCGAGAAGACCATTCGTGACATTCGTCGCATGAAGGCGCGCGTTGACAATGAGCGCCTACCGCGCGGCGCGGACCGCAATACCCATACCAAGCTGGGGCGCGGTGGGTTGACGGATATCGAATGGACCGTCCAACTGCTCCAAATGATGCATGCCCACGAGGTACCGGCGCTGCATGAGCCGTCCACGCTGCGCGTCCTCGATGCCCTCGAAGACAATGAAGTCATACCCGTGCACCAGGTACAGGAGCTGCGGGAGGCCTGGCTCTTGGCCACCGATGCCCGAAACGCTTTGGTATTGGTTCGCGGCAAGCGCGTGGACCAGCTGCCGGCACCGGGGCCGCAGCTGGCGCAGGTGGCTGGCGCTGCAGGGTGGGATCCCGAACATAACCAGGATTTTCTCGACCATTACCTCAAGATCACCCGCCACGCCCGCAAGGTGGTCGACGAGGTGTTCTGGGGGGAGGCGGAATCCTTCGAGCACGACTAAAAGCAGCTGTCCTACCCCCTTAGCCGGGCCCTGAGCCTACCCGGATCTATCCCTGATCTTGGTTCCGTGCCCTGTTCATACCGGTGCTAAGCCGATAGCCTGGGCAGCAGTTACTTTCCCAGCCTTCTAAGGAGCACACTATGAGCCTCAACCTATCCCTCGACTTGAGCGATGCCACCCTCGCGGACCTTGAAGCCTTCCTTGCCGCGGCCCGCGCTGCTGGGTGTGATCCCGCAGCCGCGCTGAGCGTGGAGGGGACGGTGATGCACGTGGACGTCGCCAAGCCCCGCGTCCGCCCCGACGTTTCGAAACCTGATACGCCACGTCGCACCAACCTTGACCGCTCCGCAGCGGAGTCCACCATCCGTTCCATCATCGATGCCCTCTCTGAGCGCCTTGATCCACCGCACCCTCCGCACGGGACTTCCTTTGGGACGTTTGGGCCGAGCGTGGATTAATCCGATGAGCTATAGGGAAGCCTAGAATTATGCCCGTGAAGTCCAAGCAGATCATCGCCGTATGGGTCCTCGTGGTGGCGGCCGTCATCACCGTCGTCGGCGCAGGCTGGTGGGTCACGGAGAGGAATCACGTACCGGAGGGAGCACTGACGGTGGAGCAGGTCGTCAATGGTGGCGTGCCGCAGGATCAGTCGGTGAATGCCCACCTCGACCCCACCGAAAATGACCGTATCGTGGCCCTGGCGGAGGCGCTGGGGATCCCGTCGGAATCGGTCCCGCGTGGCCTGCTTTCAGTGGCGTCGGATAGGTACAGGTCCCGCCAGGTCCTCGAAGCCGATCTGGACAAGGCCGTTGAGGCGGGCGCCATCACCAAGGAAGAGGCCAAGGGGGCGCTTTCTGCCTTCGACGCTGGCATCGTCGCCCCGGTGGAGGGGCCGATCTTCGTGGAGTCGACCCCGGCTGAATAGGCCCCGCTGGCAACGCTGGCACTGAAGTCACAGGGACTGGCAGGAGATGCGCAGTCAACGAGGATTTGCCTTGCAGCCATGGCTCTTAAGCTCACACGCACAGATAACGAAACGATAAAGGTTGGTGCGTTGAAGTGGAGAAACGACGAAAACTGCGCGAGCTTCTCAGGACCGCAGTGGGAGTGAGCATCGCCATCCTCGTTCCCATCGGCGGCGGGCTGGGCGTCTTCGAAGTGGCCAACGGGGTGCCCCTTGAGGCTTCGTTGAGCGCCCTGTCCCTCCAGTAGCCCAGCCTTGTACTAACTCACCTGGATGATTTTGGCGTGCGGGCCGTCCTCCTCGCCCCGGCTGCGCAGGACGTGCGTGATGAGGACACCTGCTATGCCGATGCACCACACACCGAAGACTGCCCAAGCGGCAAGCTGGAAATCAGAGAACGGATAATCCGGCCCATTGCCCAAGTGGTCCAGTACTACGCCGACCAGCTGGGCGCCGATGACTGTGGCCAGGAAGCCGCCCATGTTGCCCAGGCCCGTTGCTGTGGCGACCACCTTACGGTCGAGGTTTTCGCGGACAATGTCGAATCCATAATTTGCCACCGGTGTGCACAAGGACACCACGCTGATGAGGATGATCAGTGAGAGGTAGCTGCCGCCGAAGAGGAAGAACAGGACCCACACCGTGCAATGCACAGCCACAAATCCTAAGGCGAGCCAGGGGCGGAAACCTCTGGCCCTGGACGATAACCTGCCGTGCAGGGGGCCTACCAGCACCATGCACACGGTAAACCACGTCAGGGCCCAACCGGCGCTGGTCTTGGAAAATCCCATGCCCGCCGTCATCATGGGCATGCCCCACAGCATGACAAACACGTTGGTGGCGGCAAGACCGACCCAGTGAATGAAGAATGCCTGCCAGGCCACGGGCGAACGGAAAACCTGGGAGAGCAGTGCGCCCATGCTCTCTGGCTGCGCGTTCGGCTTTTCCTTCGGCTTCTTTACGATTCCGAGCGTTTCCGGGGAATCAGCAACTGCCACCGCGGCGGCGACAGCGATGAGAATGCCCACCGCGCCCAAGGTAACGAAGGCCAAGGTCCATCCGCCCCAGCCCAGAAGCATGGCAAAAGGTAGGGCAGAGATAAACTGACCCAGCTGTCCCAGGGAGGAGGTGACCTGCGTGAACATGGGGGTGCGGTGCAGCGGGAACCAGTAAGGCAGGATGCGCATCACCGACAAGAAGGCGGTGGCATCACCCGCGCCGATGAGCAGACGGGCGGCAATGGCTACCCAATAATTGCTGGTGAAACCGAGGCTCACCTGGCCCACGCCCATGATGATGGAACCAATGACTAGCAGGCGCCGCGGGCCGAACTTATCGATGAGCATGCCCGTCGGGATCTGCGCCAGTGAATAAATTCCCAGTTGTACAGAGGTGAAAACAGCAATGCGCGAGGCATCGACCTCGAAGCGATCAATGGCCTCAAGCCCCGCTACGCCAAAAGATGTGCGGCCGGTAATTGCCACGATGTAGACCAACACCGCAGCTACCCACACGGAGAGAGCCTTAGTGGTAATTACATTGCGAGGATGAGGAACCGACATGGCTGATACTTTACGCGTCACCAACTAAGATGCAGGGGGTGAAGTACATTTCGACCCGCGATACCGACCGCCAGCCCGCCTCCTTTACGGATATCCTCCTCGGAGGTCTGGCCCCTGATGGAGGCCTTTACCTGCCGGAAACTTACCCCCGCATCGATGACGCCACCATGACTAACTGGCGCCAGACCCTGGCGGAGGGTGGCTACGCGGCCTTGGCTGCGGAAGTGCTCAAGCTTTTTGTGGATGATATTCCCGCAGAAGACCTCGAAGGAATTGCCCAGCGCGCCTACACCTACCCCAAGTTTGACCACGAGGAGATCGTCCCCGTCAGCGAACTGGGGGAGGGCCTCTACATTGGCCACCTCTCTGAGGGGCCAACGGCCGCCTTCAAGGACATGGCCATGCAGATGTTGGGCGAACTCTTCGAATACGAGCTGGCCCGCCGCGGCGAAACCCTCAACATTCTGGGTGCTACCTCGGGTGACACCGGTTCCTCGGCGGAGTACGCCATGCGCGGGCGCAAGGGCATCCGCGTCTTCATGCTGACCCCGGCTGGGCGCATGACGCCATTCCAGCAGGCTCAGATGTTCGGGCTGGATGACCCGAATATCTGCAATATCGCCCTCGATGGCGTCTTTGATGATTGCCAGGACGTGGTTAAGGCGGTATCGGCCGACGCCAACTTTAAGGCCGAGAACCGCATCGGTGCGGTGAACTCCATTAACTGGGCCCGCCTCATGGCGCAGGTGGTGTACTACATCAACTGCTACCTCAAGGTCACTACGGAAAACACCGAAAAGGTCTCCTTCAGCGTGCCGACCGGCAACTTCGGCGATATCTGCGCCGGCCACATCGCTCGCCAGATGGGGCTGCCCATCGACCGCCTCATTGTGGCAACCAATGAAAACGACGTGCTCGATGAGTTCTTCCGCACCGGCAACTACCGCCCGCGCTCCTCGGAGCAAACCCACAAGACCTCCTCGCCGTCGATGGATATTTCCCGCGCCTCCAACTTCGAGCGCTTCGCCTTCGATCTGCTAGGCCGCGATGCCGCACAGATCAAGGAGCTGTTCGGGACGAAGGTGAAGGAAGGCGGCTTTAACGTCGAGAAGCAGGCACTTGACGCCGCCCACGCGGAGTACGGTTTCCTGTCCGGTTCCTCCACCCACGCGGATCGCCTCGCCACCATTAAGGATGTCCACGAGCGCTACGACGTGCTGGTGGATCCGCACACCGCGGACGGCATCAAGGTCGCCCGCGCGGTACAGGAAGAATATGGGGTCGACACCCCCATCATCTGCCTAGAGACCGCCCTGCCGGTGAAGTTTGCGGAGACCATCAAGGAGGCCATCGGCAGCGAGCCGGAGGTGCCGGAGCGTTTCGCCGGCATCTTGGACGCCGAGCGCCATGTGACGGATCTGCCCAATGATGCGGCGGCGGTGAAGGACTACATCACGCAGTACATCAAGAGCACGGAGGTTTAAGACAATGGGACAGGAACAATTCTCAGGCCCGGAGTATTTCACCGAGTTTGATCCGGAGAAGTTCATCCGCGACATGAAGCAGGTCGCTGAGATGGAGAAGGAAAATAAGGAGAATAAGGCGGACTCGGGTGAGGCTGCATCCGCGAAGGAAGACTAGCCGGCGCCTCCTTGGGGCACTGAGCGCAGCGGGGTTGGCGCTGGCCGGGTGCACCGTGCCGATGGGAGCCGGACCCGTACAGAAGGCAGCCTCCAGCTCAGCTGTCTACTCCACCGTGGTGCCAGCTGAGCCGCAGGTGCATTCGCAGGATGCCTCCCCGGTGCCACCGGGCGCGGCGTTGGATATTTCGACCACGCAGCCCGTGCCCGGCGAAGCCTTTGACTTCAACCTGTGCACGGTGGCGTGGAGCTTCGTGCTTGACGACGCCCGCACCATCGCCGTCACCGCTTCCCATTGCGGTGAGCCGGGGGATACCGTGTGGGCAGGCGCTGCCGACGGTGAATTTGTCTACCCGGCAGAGCCCGTCGGCACCATTATCTACTCCGATCTCAGCGCGCCGAAGACGCACCAGCTGGATTTCGCTTTGGTGGAAATCACCAGGGAGGCTGAGTTTTATGTCCCGCGGGACATGCCCACTACCGTCGTCGCGGCGGATGAACACATGTTGCCTGACAGCGTCTGCAAGCTGGGCCGCATCACCGGTGAGACCTGCGGCCCGCTGACACATCGTGAGGGGCAGGGCAAACTCCAGTTTGATGACCGCACGGTGGAGACCGTCGCGGCGCGCGCCCAGGTGTGCTCCACACATGGCGATTCAGGAGCCCCGGTGTATGGCGCGCAGGGCAGCCCTTATGAGGACGTGATCGTAGGGGTTCTCTCGGGCACCACTGATGCTGCAGCCAGCAGTGAGGGGTGCGCGGATGGTTCGGAAGCACAGATGTCGTTTACACCTGCCGCCAAGATCGAGGAACTCCTGCCGGAGATTCTGGAGCGGGTTTAGGTGCTAGGCTTAACCCATGCCGACTCCTGATTTCATTGTGTCTCTGCGTGAGAAAATCGGTCACGAGCAGCTCTTCCTTCCCAGCGTGACCGCGGTTATCGTGCGGGCCGTGCCCACGGGTTCCGCTATCTGGGAGTTGCCCTCGGTGCTGCTTGCCCAGCGTGCCGATAATGGCACGTGGGCTCCCATCTCCGGTATCTGCGAGCCGGGGGAGGAGATTACGACGACCGCGCTGCGCGAGGTCAAGGAGGAAGTGGGCCTCGATGGACGCATCGAAGCGCTCCTCGGCGTGGGCCAGGTTGGCCCAGTAGTCTGCCCCAATGGGGATAAGTGTCTTTACATGGATACCTCCATCCGGGTCTCCGTGCTGGACGATGCGGAGCCGGTTATCTCCGACGAAGAGAACCTGGCCGCGCAGTGGTTTTCGGTGGCGCAGATGCCGACGTCTGTCAGCGCCCGCCACCGCATGATCATCGGGGACGCCGTGGCGCAGATGAAGCACCCGCAGGGCTTCCGCCCGCGGATGGGATATGTCAAGCGCACCACTTAAAAGGTTTTCTCCATAAGCATTGATGTGAGGGCACTGGAGCTAATTGGTGTATCGAGGCGGCAATCCTTAATCCTGCCGCGAAAAAGTCTCTCCGCGCCGGGTAACATGCACAGCTATGGCTCCCAAAATGAAGGACTACTTCAACGCTGACACGGCACAAAAACTCGGTGCACAGCTTGGAATTGACGGCGAAGAGTATGCCGCGTGGGTCGCGCCGCGAGTCGAGGATTTAGAGATCCTGGACCGCGTGACCGTGTTTGCACAAGGGCTTCGGGAACAGCTCGGCGGGGATTATGTCGGGGTGATTGGCGGAATCGTCGATAAGCTTGGGCCCGAGCTTGCGGAGGGGGAAGGTTACTTCAACCACGCATTCCACCTGTGGCCGGTGAGCCGTTTCATCGAGCTGTACGGGATAGATGAGCCGGAGGTTTCTTTAGATGCAATTGAGGCGCTCACCAGGGTGTTCACCGGTGAGTTCGCGGTGCGTCCCTTCTTAGAGCGCTACCCAGAGCTGACCATGGCCCGGGTGAATGAGTGGGCTGGTTCGGACAGCCACAACGTGCGCCGCCTGGCTTCCGAGGGCATCCGTCCGCGCCTGCCGTGGGCAAAGGTGCACGCGCCGTTTGTGGCGGACCCCTCGCCGATCCTTCCGGTCCTGGGCCGGCTGTACGACGATGCGTCGCTGTTCGTGCGCAAGTCCGTAGCCAACAACCTCAACGACATTGGCCGTACGCACCCCGAGTTGGCTCTTGCAACCGCCTCGCGATGGGCAGACAGCGGATCGTCGCACGCAGCGTGGGTGGTGGAACAGGGGTTGCGCGGGCTGATCAAGCGCGGCAATAAGGAGGCCCTAGAGCTTGTTGGCTTTTCTCCGTCCACCGCCGTCACCGCCACCCGCCCCGAGTTCCCCCACACTGTGGCCATTGGTGAAAAGGCGACTCTTTCAACGACACTCACCAACACCGGCGATGCGCCCGCACATGTGCTTGCAGAGTATCGCGTGCACTTCCTTAAAAAGAACGGAACCCGGAAGCCCAGTGTGTTTCGCCTCGGCAAATACACGCTTGATCCGGGCGAAACCCGAGTGGTGACCAAGACGCACCCGTTTCGGGTCACCAGCACACGCACCTACTATCCGGGCACGCAGGCCTTAAGCTTGGTGATTAACGGCCGCGAAGGCGAGCAAGTGGAATTTGAGCTAACCCAGTTGTAACCGCGGCGCTAGATGACTGCACCAAAACCTGTGAGTGTGCCCGCCACTTTGTGGGGCTCGATCGCCCTTCTCATCATGTTCTGACTGCGGATGGGATACGTCAAGCGCGCCTCTTAATCTGGTTTTAGTGCTTTAAACAGGTGTTTATGCTGCCAGCCTGGCTGCGGCAAGCGGGGAGAACTGGCCTCCGGCGACATTGGGAGAACGTGTCAATATCATGGGAAATGCATAAAAAACATTGCTATATGAAACTATCCCGCATAGCTTCAGGATCATGTTGTCACTCAGATTCAAGAAAGTAACCATCGCCACAACCTTCGCCGCATTCGCTGGCACGGCACTCGGAACCGGGGTTGCCTCCGCGGCAGAGCCTTCTTCTGGAATCTCCTTCGGCTCCAGCTCCGGTGAGCTGGCACAGCTGAGCTCCACACTGTTTGGTAGCTCGAAGCCTGCTCCGGAAAACCCCGAAAACCCAGAAGCGCCGGAAGGTTCTGGCCTGATTGAAAAGGCAGAGGACGTGGAGGGCCTCACAGAACCGCTGACGGCAGAGCAAGCCAAGGGGGTTCTCAACGGCAGCTTCGTTGCGAAGAAGAACGATAAGATCGGGCTTTCCTTCCAACCGGATGGAACCGTAGGAGTTTCTGATGGTTGTAACCTCGGTAACGGTACATACTCTATCGCGGAGGACACCGGCGCCCTAGAGATCAAAGACGTCATTACCACTATGAAGGCTTGCGAGCCGGACGTGATGGTCGATGTTCACGATTTCAACGTCATTGTTCCGAAGAAGCCACAGGTCTATTCCATCGATGACACCACCATCGCATTGGTCAAAGATGGGCAGGCAATTCAGTTCGTCAAGGTCGATACCCCTGAAGAGAAGTAAATAACCTTCCTTATCAGTGGCCAACCCCCAGCGGGAGGTTGGCCACTTTCTGTGTTTTAGTCTGCGGCCTGTAAGGGGATGGGGGAGTTGTAGAGTTGCCTCAAAATATCATCGGAAACGCATGAAATGGGTTGATGTCGGCGGCCGTGGCCGATAGCTTCGGGGCCATGATTTCACGCACACTGAAGAAAGTAACCACTGCAACCGCGTTCGTCGCCCTCGCCGGCGGCGTCCTGGGCGCCGGTACTGCCGGTGCGCAAGAGCTGTCCTCCGTCGATTCCCCGCAGTCCAGCCAGATCCAGGAGCTGAGCTCCCGCCTCTTTGGCGGTCCGGGCACCCCGGAGGACTCTGAAGCGCCGGAAGGCTCCGGGCTGATTGAGAAGTACGAGGACGTCGACGGTCTGCAAGACAAGCTGCCGGCTGATGAGGCCCAGAAGGTTCTCAACGGTACCTTCACCGCAAAGAAGAACCCAGAGATTTCCGTGACCTTCAATTCCGATGGAACCCTCGCCTACAACGATGGCTGCAACTCCGGTGGTGCTAGCTACAAGCTGGATCAGACCGATGCCATTGTGGTGGAGAACCTGAACTCTACGCTGCGTGCATGCTCCCCGGATGCCATGGCCGACGCCGATGCGCTCAAGGCTATTCTCTCGGCCAAGCCCGTTGTCTTCCCCCTGGAGGGAAACAACTACGCACTGGGTAGCCAGGGCCAGGTCATCCAGTTTGAGAAGGCCGAGAACTAAGGCTTCCTAAGCGTCCAGCATTGCACGTGGCGGGGCTAGTCCGAGAGTGGGCTGGCCCCGCTTGTGCGTGCGCGCCGGCCCTCGACGAGCCAGCCAATGAAGCGGCAGGAGCAGGCAGACCAGTGTGCGACAAGCAGCACCGGGATGCTGAGCGCGATGACGTCGAGAAGCTCCGAGCCATTCACCAGCGCTACTTGGTGCCCGCCCATGCTGACCGTTCCCGGTGGGAATGTGCAGGCCCACCACGCGGGCGAGTAATCCACCCAGCGAGCCACGTTGGGGTAGAAGGTGACCATGGCATAAAGCGCGAGGGGGATGGCAATCACCATGGCGGTGAGCCCGTAGTAGACAGAGAAACTACCGGGGTAGAGGATCTGCATGGCGGTAGTGGATTGGCCCACCACGCCCAGCGGCACCCATGCCGTCGCGGAGTTGGCGCCGGTGAGGTTGACTTTGCCGTGCCAAGCAGCCCAATACACGCGGATGAAGATGGGGACCGCAGTGGAGATAGACATGATGAATAAAACGGTGCCCATCACGTGGTAGGCGCGCCCGTAGTCGAGGGCGAGGAAGCCGGCTACGGAGGAGGAAATCATGGGGCCGACCAGCGGCAGGCCCCAGGTAAACCGCGGCTGACCGTCGAAGCGGGTGAGCTGGATGGCCCACGTGATGACGGTGACCGGGCCACCGATCCAGAAGCCCACTAGGCGGAAGGTTCCGATATCCGTCAATCCGGACAGTGCTGCGCCGAGTGCCAGGATGCCGATGAAGTACATGGACCATTCCGCCATGGAGGTCCGCGCGAAGCTGGGCTGGCGGTAGAGCGCGAAGCCGACCGTCAGCACGAGCAGGATGACGCAGGCTAGCGCTGCGAAGATGGCGGAGCCAACCAGCATGTCTTCCTCAACGAGCAGCCGGGAGACGATGGAGGTGCCCATGAGGCTGCCGCCCCACGCGGGGCCGGGCGGTGGCAGTTGGCGGAATCTGTCAGTCACAGATGGCATGGTAGCCACCCCACTGCAGGAAAGCTCGTTTGATCAGCGGGATTAGGACGTGAGATTGCACCTTGTTGTGTACTGCAGTAGGGGAGGGCACACAGAGCGCGTGTGGCGGTTGACTTCACCGCCGTTGGAACCGCGTGTGTTCTCCAGGCTAGAAAACCTCACCAACCCTCATTGCTGGGAACGGTGAGGAGCAATGTCTTAAGTGTAAGCGTAGAGGAACAAAATTGAACGCGCGCGCAACAGTAACTTGCTGATTTTTTGTCAAATATTTGGTTGTCGCTGGTCAATGGAACGGAATTATCTCCCGAGAAATACCCCCGAGTGTATGGGTGTCAGTAAACTCTCTGACCTCAGCCTAGACGGCCCCTCTAGAAACCTACCCCGTAACATCAAATTTGCTACCCCTCGATGAGGGGCCAATTCCAGGCCAAAAGCAATTCGCCCTGCACTTAGGTAAGTATCCCGAGATAATCTCCCTATGGCCCCACAACAGCTCAGCGACCTCCAGCGCACCGTCCTGGAATGGGTGAACTCTGGTTGCCCCGAAGACTCGGCACCCAGCGGCAACTACAAGATTTCCGCCCGCAGTCTCGAAGGCTACGAGCTGGTGAAGATTAAAGGACATGGCGACGCATGGACGGCAACCATCACCGAGCGCGGCAAGCGGGTGCTCACAGGTACGGAGCCACTTCGGCCGAAGAAAAAGAAGAAGACTACTGTTGGCGGGCCGGCCACGGGTAGCGAGCGAGTCGTGACCACACCCAATCGCCCCGCCACCCCGTATCGTCCCCGCGTTACGCCGACCGTTGGGGAAGCACAACAGCTCCTTGCCGCTATCGAGGGCGCGCACCGCGGCTTCTTTCGCGTCAAGTGCAGCAAGGAGGAGTTTGAGCGCGAGTGGGAACCCCGTCTTAAGGCTGCGCAACGCGTGGCGCAAGAAAAGCAGCGCTCACGTCGTCTTGTCTTTAACCTCAAGGAAGAAGGCTGGAACTCGTGGTGGCCGACGCATGTGCAGGCCGGGTTTGTCGACGAGGTGGTTCTTACAGAAAGCTCACGTCTGCTTCTTTCCGGGGAGCGACGAGTGAGCAAGTTGCACCCGATGGTTGCGCTGTTTACTGACAAGGCCAGCTTTGATGTCTCCGCGAAAGCTGCGCCGCGTGCAAGGCGGCTACTTCATGTGCTTTTCACCGAGGCCGAACGGATTGGGTGGGAGGTGAATTCGCGAGAAATTGAGTCGAGGAAGTGGAACACGCCGTCACGCACAGGTGTCTATGTCGCTGGCCGGGAGATTACAGTCACCGAGCAGACTGACAAGGTGGAGCGTGAACCAATCAGGAAAGAAAAAGCAGAGCTTAATCGCTATAACTGGGACAAAACGAGGGGCATGGAGCCGGTGTATGACCATGTTCCGAATGGCTTGCTCACCATTGAAATGGGGTGGAATAGGGTCAACGACACGAAGCGTAACCCTCGTCGCCTAGACACGGCACTAGCGACGCGCATGACGCAGACTGCCGTCGAGAGATTCTTTACTCGTTGCGACAGCGACTTCAAACGTGAAGCGGAGGCGTCGTGGCAGCGTCGTAAAGACCACGCCGCCGAGATTTTGAGGGTTCGTGAGGGGCGCGCGTTCGAGCTGGAGACTTTGCGTCGGCAAGCCAGTATCTACCGAGAGCATCAGGGGCTACTCGCTTTCGTGAGCGAGCTGGAGGGAACCAGCAATGTCGATGCTGACTACCTCGCGTGGTGCAAGCATATCCTGGAGCGAGAAAACCCCGTGCCGGTGCTAGCCGTCCCGCAGGTGCCGGAACTCGATAGGGAGGTGTTCAAAGAGGAGATTGTTGAGGTCGCGGGGACACTCGATGATTCCGAGCTGGACGTGTGGACGCAGGTCGGGTTCGACGGCGCTGAGACTTCGGGGCCAGCGTAGGTGGATTCGTTTTGAGGAATCGCATTGGCGCTGAACGGGATCGGGTACGATAACTTCCCTGTTAGGCAGGCACACTGCTCACCAGGGAACAGTGGGTGACAGGGCTCGAGTGAGCCCAAAGAGCTAAAGGGATGTGTGACTCCATTGCCGATGTCTCGTCCTTGTCTGGTTAGCGCGAGAGTTCCTTGAGAACGGACTCCTCGATGAACTTTCTTTCGTACTGCTCCCATTTAGCTTCTGGCCGCGGCGCTGCATCCGCGTATCTCGATGTGAGTTCCGGGTCCGTGTGCAACTGGTAAATCGGAGTTTCCTTGAACCTGGTGCGGTCGTCTTCGCGACTTCGTTCCAACCAAAATGCGGTTTCGTCGGGCTGCCCCAGCAGGATTGAGGCTCCTGCTTTTAACGGTGCTACATAGTGGTGATTGGCTGGCAGACTTTCGCGAAAAAGTCGAATATCCGTAAGGTCAGCGTCAGTCAGATTCCCGAGCCGCTTATCAATTTGCCACACGTTTACCTGCGCAATCTCGGAAAATTCGGGTTCGGTGAAGAGCCAGGTGGCAAGTTTTCTGGCTCCTCTGAGCAGTTCCGTGGCGCGTCGTGGCTGTAAGTCCGCGGCCTCGATAAGTTTCAGCACGGTCTCGTTGGCGAAGTTGGTTCTCCTGTCGTTGTCCACATACATCTCATATGCCTCGGTGATGTGCTCAAGTCCAAGGTTGAGTGTGGTTGAGATTTCTTCTGCCGTGAGAACTTCAAATGCAGTAATGCGCGTGTGGACCTCGGGGTCGTCTTTGGCAACCCACCAAAACTGCCCATTGTCGAGGTCTCCAACGCTTTTGATGGTCGCAAAGTCTTCGTTGTTGCGGTGGGAAGCAAGGAAGCGAAGCTGCCATTTTCCAAGTTCGACCATAAGTTTGTGAGGTTGTTCGTCGGGGAGAGAGAACTTGCCACCGTACACGAAGTACTTGACAATGTTCTCCAGCATGTCGAGGTTGGTATCGAAGTCGCGAACATGCAGTAGCGAGGTGTCGACGTTGAGGAGTTCGCACAAGGCGTTGATGTCTTGAAAGATTCGCAGGCTTTGCCTTTGAGGTGTGAAGTCGTAGTCGTTGAGTTTCCACCGGACTTCGTTTTCCCCGATGTCAAACGATTCGTTTTCGATCCAGTAGTTAAGAAATTCAAGATTGGTAAGTGCTTCGTCAAAGTCCTCGACTAGGGAAGAGTTGACCTCTCCGCCTTGGTTCTTAATGTCTAGGGTGATGCGTAAGGAGGGAGTAACAGCGAGTTCCATAAGGTGGTCGTTGATAAGCCGTCGGCGTGCATCCGAAATGACAATTGAGCCTGCGCGAAGTTCATGGCCGAGTTCATGTGAAGCGTATTCTTCCGGCCAATACTGGAAGTGACCGGGCAGTGGCACCCTGTTTCCGTCTCGCAGTTTCAGTTCGATATGAGAGGGGATACCTGTCCCGATACCGACTACTCCCGGCTTGTTGAAGTTAAGGGAATCCACTGTCGAAACGTGGAGGCCTGTTGCTAGGGACAGCATGTCATCCGACAACTTAATGTTGCTGGGTTGGCACTTCGCTCGGGCAAGTTTCGCGATTCTAGTTTGCGCGTCACAGTCTTCGGGGAACGGCAACAGTTTCACTGTTCGGGATTTCTTGTCGCCCATTTCCCTCAGCTCGTGTTCGATGTCAAGTGGGCCTAGAATGAGGTAATAAGCTCGGCGTTCCAAGCCTCGAATATGGACAACGAAGAGTATTACGCCGTCTGAGTTGTGAAAACCAGTCAGGTATTTCTTCTTTAGTTTGAACTTGGCGAGATTCTTGAATTGCTCGGCCTGTTTCAGCTCGTGCCCCTTGCACTGCGACCTAACTGCCCATTGAAAGTGTTCGGTCTTTTTGGTCTTGTCGGGGGCGTAGTATTTGAGTTCGCCGTCAACGATTGCTGTCTTGTCGTTCTTAGACAGCTCAGCCCGCAGGTGCTTGTTCCCACGGAGCAGGTCTTGGATGTAGTTAACGGCTGCTTCTTCAATATCGTCGTTATCCACGAGTACTCCCAAGTTGCGTCTAGTTCAGATCACTAGAGTTTACCAGGCAGTACTCGTAGTCTTTCGTTGTTGGAGATGCGTGAAATCCGAGTGTCTAGGGACTAGCTACACCCGCTCCCATGTACCCAGGAAAATGTTTGTGTGAATACCCTGCAACCGCAACCGCCGCGCGGTGCAGTACGTGCCGACCTTGGTGCGGGTAATTCAGACTAGCTCGCCCGTGTCGGCTGCATGAAGGTGAGAATGACTTGCAGGCAATGGCGGTTTTCCAGAATACAGGTTTGCCGAGGCGGTATCTTATTGGGGACCGAGTATTTGCTCGCCTGCTTCTGCGGTCGACAAGTACCAACGCCCAACGCGCCAGGACAACTGGGGACATATTGGCGACCTCCCAGACAGAAAAGAAGCCCTCGGTATTACTGCCGACGTGGAGGGTATTACCCAGGTTGCGGGCCAAGCCTACTGTCCGTGTATTGCTGCCTATGAGGACCTGTTGTATCCCAAGGCGGACCACGAAAGCAAAGACATGATCGGCGCTGAGCGCGAGGCGAAGCACGCTCGGCGCAAGACCCTTCAACTTCCGATTAAGGCAACACGCACTGACGGCTCACAACGTTTCGAGTGCCCGGCATTGTCTGGCAAGGTGATCTGTCCGCTTCGGGCTGGTAACAAACGCGCTCGCGAAGCAGCGGCCAAGAAAACCGCGTTGGGTCAGCCACCCATGCCACTGCCACAACACGTCCTGGACAAGGTGAATACCTCCGGCAAGATTTGCTCCCAAGCCTCAGTACTGGTGAGTATCCACGAACACGACCGCTTCCATAAGTACGCGCAGCAGGGCCTTCCCTCTCTATACGAAAGAGTGGGAAAAGCTCTACCGTAAGCCACGCAACATTATCGAGGCACGCAACCACAGTCTGAAAAGCCTGGTTGCTATTGGTAAGGGGGGGAGCGGACAAAACGCTATACGCGAAGCGTGGCCGCATTCATGCTCCTTATCGGTCTTGCTGTCGCTGGAACCAATGCCTTGCAGGCAATGAACTACTTGCGCAGGCAAGTTGACGAGGGCCCTGGTCCACGTCCCCCCCTCGGGGCGGGCGCCCGCGTAAAGGCCGGGCACGCGAGGACATGCTGAGCATTGCGGGCGCTAATGCCCCGCCTCAGATTGGCGAAGCCGCATAAGAAGTCACGAGCCTTGCTGGAACTCTCCAGGAGGCCGTGGCCTTGAACCCGTGGTCAGGTGCCGGAAATAGCCCGTGAAGCGGGCAGTGACAGGGCTAATCGAGTCGAAAACCGCCCAAATAGGATATGAAAAATAGCGAACCCCTCGACAATTCTGACGAAACGTCGAGGGGTTCGCTTCTACCTAGCAGTAATGCAAATCAACGCAGGTCAGTTGTGCAAACATGCCTTCGCCTCTAGCTTTTGAAGTTTATGAAGAGCTTTGAGGATTGCCCCCACCTAAATGGTGGAGGTGCTTTCGTCGTTTTAAGGGGGCTACCTCAAGGCAAAATCCCGTAGAAATCCCGCAAACCCCCGAAAACATGCAAACACCGCAAAACATGAAAAGTCCCTGACCTGCACAAACGGAAACACACAGGCCAGGGACAAACCTCAAAACTAGCAGTCGTAGTACATCTCAAATTCCTGCGGAGTCGGACGCAGGCGCACCGGCGCAATCTCGTTCTCGCGCTTGTAGTTGATGTAGGTCTCGATGAGGTCTTCGGAGAAGACATCGCCTTCAGTAAGGAAGTCGTTGTCTTCCTCAAGCGCAGCGATGGAGGCCTCCAGGGAGGTGGGGGCCTGCGGAATGGACGCAGCCTCTGCCGGCGGCAGCTCGTAGAGGTCCTTGTCCACCGGGGCGTGCGGCTCGATGCGGTTCTTGATGCCGTCGAGGCCTGCCATCATCATGGCGGCGAAACCGAAGTAGGGGTTGCCGGACGGGTCCGGCGCACGGAACTCGATGCGCTTGGCCTTCGGGTTGGAGCCGGTAATCGGGATGCGGATGGCAGCCGAGCGGTTGCGCTGCGAGTACACCAGGTTGATCGGTGCCTCAAAGCCCGGAACCAGGCGGTGGTAGGAGTTCAGGGTTGCGTTCGTGAACGCCAGAACCGCCGGTGCGTGGGCCAGGATGCCGCCGATGTAGTAGCGAGCAATGTCAGACAGGCCTGCATAGCCGGCCTCATCGTGGAAGAGCGGCTTGCCATCCTGCCACAGCGACATGTGGGCGTGCATGCCGGAGCCGTTATCGCCGGCCAGCGGCTTAGGCATGAAGGTCACGGTCTTGCCGAACTGCTCCGCGGTGTTCTTGATGATGTACTTGAAGGTCTGAATATCATCCGCCGCGTGCAGCAGGGAGTTGAAGCGGTAGTTGATCTCGTTCTGGCCGCTGCCCACCTCGTGGTGGAAACGCTCGATGACAAAGCCTGCCTTCTGCAGCTGCTCCACCATGGCGTCGCGAACTTCGCCGTGCTTGTCGACGGGCGCCGTAGGGAAGTAGCCGCCCTTCACGCGAGTCTTAAAACCGGTGTTCGGGGTGCCATCGAAGTTGGTCTCGGAACCGCGGTTCCACCAGCCTTCATCGGTATCAACCTCGTAGAAGCCGTGGTTAACGTCGGTGCTGTAGCGCACGGAGTCGAAAATATAGAACTCAGCTTCAGCGCCGAAGTTACAGGTATCCGCGATGCCGGTGGAAGCGAGGTACTCCTCAGCCTTGCGCGCGATGTTGCGCGGGTCGCGGCTAAAGGGCTCCAACGTAAACGGGTCGTGGACGAAGAACTTGATGTTCAGGGTCTTCGCGGTGCGGAAAGGATCCACGAAGGCGGTCTTCGGATCCGGCAGCAGCGTCATATCGGACTCATCGATGGTGGTAAATCCGCGGATGGAAGAACCATCAAAGGCGAGGCCTTCGGCAGCTGCGTCTTCAGTAAATTCCTCGGCCGGAATAGAGAAGTGGTGCTCAGTGCCGGGGACGTCCGTAAACCGGATGTCAACGAACTTGACGTCCTCTTCCTTGATGAATGCGATGACGTCCTGGATTGTCTCAAAGGACACGGTGGTCTCCTGTTGGTTGACGTGTAGTACTCCCGACTAGTTTACAGGTATTGGCTTTGTCGCTGGGGTGTCTGGGGCACGTGGAGGCAAATTTTCTGCTTAGCAGAGCCGACGGCTAGATTGGTGGGCATGGCTGATAACAACGATGGCTTTGAGAACGGGCAGTGGCCTGGGCAAACAATGGGCTTGCCCAAGGAGGGCTCAGGTTCCCTGGCTTCTGTAATGCGGCGCACTTTTGGCGTTCTCATTGACTGGCTCTTGGCAATGCTGATAGCCAATCTCCTCGAGCTCTTTACGAATTCGCTCGGTGGCCCGGCATTCTTGGGCTATGCGGTGTGGGTAGTCATGGGCATCGTGTGCGGTTGGCTCTTCGCCCGCACCCCGGGCATGGCGCTGCTGGGGATGGGAGTCGCACGTCTTGATGTGCCGGGCTCTTCCGTTGGCTTGTGGCGAGCCGCGGTCCGCACGCTGCTGACTGCAGTGCTTTTCCCCGCAGCGATGGTCGATGCCGACGGCCGCGGCCTCCACGACCGCGCCACCGGCACCGCCGTCATCATGGCTTAAGGCTTGTTCTGCGTCAGCCGGTCGTATCCACCACAGATGCCCCACAAATGGTTCCCCTGAAAAGGTTTGTTTGGGGGCAAACAAACCTTCTTCATAACGCTAGAGGGTTTACTTGGGGTCAAGTAAACCCTCTGAGTAGAACCATCTGACGAAAC
>NZ_KV794731.1:0-1447 GCF_001808895.1 Corynebacterium sp. HMSC070E08 | reverse complement strand
GGCTTAAGGGACATTTCGTGTGGATTTGCGGCGTGTCGCACTAAGGGACATTTCGTGTGGATTTAGGAGCGTCCGGCCCAGCCTTTTCTTATGCCTAAGCTGGGGTTCCATTCGTTGTCGATGCCGGTGTCGAATGTGGCAGGTCGCCCGTCTGGGTGGCCGCGCCGTTTGAGTTCTTCTTTTGCCCAGGCTGCGCGTGCTGCTTTTTCTCCTTGGCGTCCGAAGTCTTGTTGCTTGGCTAACTCCAGTGGCGCTACCGGGTCTTCGGTGTGGGTGTAGAGCCACCAGTCCATGGTGATGCGCTGATGCTCATCGAACATGCCACGATGGTTTCCTGCTAGGTCTTTGAGCTGTTTGTTGATGCCACCTTCCAGCAGGTTCGTGGTGGCTTTTAAATCCTGTGTGACACCTTCAGGCGGGTCAAGGAAGGTAAATAATTGTCCGGCGTGGATGAGCTTTTCTAGCCGTTTTAGAGCCCTGCGGGCGTTGCGGTGGGTGTACCACCATTTCTGGTTGGGGCTGACCCATTTCGGTACTTGGCCTGCTGGTATAGCACTGCGGTAGGTTCGCTCTTTAAGCCAATCAGCAAAGGTAATGCGGGTGTGGTGGACTGCAGCTGTAAACCGCGCAGCATCCTCGGGATTGCGTACTTGGACAAGCATGTAGCCCAGTTTCCGGATTGCTTTATGCGCTGGGTGAATCGGGTTGCGGCTGATATCAGCAAAAGTGTTGCGTTGGACGTGAACTAAGCAACGCTGGATGGTCACATCGGGCCATTTAATACGCAGTGCCTTGAGTGCTCCGCCTGCCCCGTCGGTGGTGACGATGAGTGGTTGCGCGATTTTGTCGAGCAGTTTCAGGTACTCGTATGAGCTTTCACGCAGGCACCAGTGCCAGGCGATGACGTGTGTTTCGGTGCAGGCTACCAGCAGGCATTTCTTGTGGAAGTAGGTGCCGTCGATAAAGACCTGGTCGTAAACACGATAGGGGTCAGTAGACGTGGGCACGGTGATAAACCACAGCAGCTTGAACCACCGGGTCAAAGTCCGCCTTGTTACCCCAAGGCGTTTGGCTAAATGGTCTGCGGATTCGCCGGAAAGAATCCAGTCAATAAAGATTTTGAAGTGCCGAATCTCGCTGGTGTGTGCGCGGGTATTAATCGATGAAACGTTGCATTTAGGACACAACCAGCGCTGGGTTCCTGCCGCGGTTTTGCCGTTCTTAACCAGTCCGTGGCCGCACATGTCACACGACGGCCGATTCCTATTAGCCATAGGAATTGGCCTTACCGCACCAGCAGCAGTCCTCCTATCACAGACCTAGGACTATCCAGTGTTGATTTCACAGATCGGGCCGTTGGAACCGATTCAAAATCAAGATCACCGTATTATCCCAGGCTGCCCCGGGAATCCGTATCGGTTTATCCACACGAAATGTCCCTTAAGCC
>NZ_KV794730.1:0-516 GCF_001808895.1 Corynebacterium sp. HMSC070E08 | reverse complement strand
GTGGTTCTCGAAGTCGACGGGGCTGACCATTCCGAGTGCAGAGTGCCGGCGCCGACGGTTGTAGACGACTTCAATCCAGTAGGCAACAGCCTTGCGTGCAGCATCACGGGTAGGCCATCGCTTACGGTCGTAGAATTCAGTCTTTAGCGTCGACCAGAACGACTCGGCCATCGCGTTATCGAAGCACACACCAGTACGCCCCACAGACTGGGCAATGCCCAGGCTGCGGCACACCTCCCAGAGCTTCTCGCTAGTGAATTGCGTTCCACGGTCAGCGTGAAACACCAGCCCATCAGGAACGTCACCGCGCAGCGTATGCGCCATCCGCAGGGCCCGTTCAACCAGGTGTGTGTCTTGAACACTATCCATAGCCCAGCCCAGTACCCTGCGGGAATGACCATCGCGGACCGCGCACAAATACAACCAGCCCTCACCGGTGCGCAAGTAGGTAATATCCGACATCCACACCCGATTCAGCTCACCAGTATCAAACATGCGCTTGACCAGGTCAGGAAG
>NZ_KV794729.1:0-3114 GCF_001808895.1 Corynebacterium sp. HMSC070E08 | reverse complement strand
ACAAAATCAACGCACTCTAAAACCGGAAGGGCCATCGAAGCCCGTCCCTTTCTTTTAATGTGTTCGTATGCCTTTCTATTCTCCCGCCGTTCCTGAAGCTCGCGATATCGGTGCCGCTGGCGAAGCACTCTTTGAATCGATTGTCCAAACGTGGGGATGGAAAATTCTCAGACCAACTGTAGATTACGGTCTCGACCGGTTTATTGTTCCCCCTAAACCGGACGGAACGATCGATAACGCGATTCTTTGTGCACAGGTTAAGACAGGATCCTCTTGGTTCAAGGAGCCGGTAAAGCGCAAAAACACAGCAGATTTTGACGGTTGGTGGTTTAGACCGGACCAGAAACAACTTGACGAATGGCTTGAAAGCCGGCTGCCCGTGGCTATCATCTTAGTAGATCTCGAAAATGCAATCTGGTACTGGCAAGAAATCTGTGCTGAGAACGTCCAAAAAGCAGGAAAAACTTCTAAGATCTTCGTACCTAGGTACCAAAACTCGAGGGACGCTGTTCCCACCCAAGAAGCTTTGATCCGCCTTTCAGAAAAAAGCAGTTCGAAGCTACGAAACTTTGCTGAGATCTGGTCGACACCATACTTAACAGGCAACGCCCTCATCCGGCAGACGGTTCTCTTGCCGAAGTTGTCCTATACTCAAATTTCTCATTCGAGAGAAGAAATCGGCATACAGGAAGCCCTTGCCTACCTTCTGTCAGGCCAAGCTAGGTGGTTATCTTCGCTCTACCTCAGTTCTCTTGATCTGTTTACAAGCAACGAGAAACGAAGGCGATTCATAGCTTGGCCGCAGGAAGCTAGACTATTCAGAAAAGTCCTTAACTACCTTGGGGTCGATTTGGACACGTCTCGAATAGAGCTCTTAGAAGGACCCACAGCAGCTGAAGCAGATGACACAAATGCGCTTGAGCTCATTGTTGACTGTTTATTACTCCCAACGAGTGAACATCGGATCGCGAAACTGGAATCAATTCTAGAATACGAATCCCCCAGCTTGGATAAAATTGACCGCGCATGGATACGGTTGATCCTAGCTATCGAGCTCGCTGACGTAGGGAACGTCAACAGGGCCCAAGAAATAGCAGTTGAATTATACTTGCGAACTCCAGAGCTTGAGCACGACCTATCAGGAAAGGTGATCCTATTAGGAGCAAGAAACCTTTCGCTAATGGTAGGTATAGCAGCTTTTCGCAACGACGCTCAAAAAAGGGCAGATCTTCTAAATTCCGTTACGCTCTGGACCGATCCTCCTTCGGAATTTTTAGCTCGCAGGCTCTTCGAAAAGTCCTTCCACAAGTGGTCTATGTCAGAGTCCTTTACAATTGGCGCTGATAACGCGAAGTTTCAACTACGCATCAGCACCGGCGCTGCCCGATTGGCAGGAGATATTGCCAACTTCAAGGAAGCCGCAGAAGCAGGAGGAAAGTACCTCTTGCAATCAGCAGAAAGCACGGCGGACGCCACCGAAGGTCTCACCCTATTGACAGCTTCCGGGGCAAATCTTGCTGCTTCAAATGCGGCCGAGAGGCTAATCCTAGATGGATGGATTTCTCCTCTAACAGAGCTCATTTCAACTTTTGATTTCTCTAATATCTCAAGAATCAGTTTCCAAGCTGAATTATCAGTCTTGAGAGTAGCTGGAGAATTTCTTCCCGTGAGCATAGCCGATCGCTTGCTCAGCCAGTTATTGGACAGGCTGAACGCGCCCGGCAACTGGCGGAGTTACCCTATGCGAAATTATAAGGCAGAGATCCTTCGCACAGTATGCTCTGTCTATCTCTCGGCCTCTTCTCAGATCCGGTCTGAAATCAGAACTAACATCATCACCATCAACCCTGGCGAAGAGGATTTGCAATACACCTATAGTCTGTTATCAGAGCTTATCCCAGATGCCGAATGGACAGAAAATGAGTTGAAAGAACTTCGGTCGATGGTGAACGACAATTGTATAAGTATGCCGCAGTCTCTTCAGATCCTGTTTGCCCGGCGTTCTGAGGAGGAGCGAAGTAAATTATTGGAGAAATTGCCAACAGAATTCACGTGGGCACTAAAAGGGTTTTCTGATTGGAGCGAAATTCCAATAGAAATCGCATCCGAAATTGTCGACCAGTGTGTGGTTGAATTGAAGAAGATAATGTCAGAACTGAAGAAAGGTGTCTCTTCCTCTGGCGGTTTCCCCTATCTAACGTGTTTGATCCATTTCAATCTCTTGTACCCAACCATCTCCAAATGGGAAGTAGTTCTTGGCTATCTTTCACTGGGCCCTCTGACATCTCAGAATCTTTCACCAGCTTTGTCCCTCCTTGCAGACCACAACCACCAACTGGACCCGTATACGCGCAAGGCATTGAGGGAGGCGTTAGAAAAGCTACGCCGTAAGAAGGAGACTGTTTTCCTTTTTCCGAGTTCAAATAAAGAAAAAGAGTCAGCTTTTGCAGCCGTAGAATATGCTTACTGGCTGCTCTCTAACGAGAGTCCTACTCCAGCCGAACGCGCAATACTTTCTGGATACTCGCCTGAAATGGCTTTGGCGGTGCTCAAGCTCAAGGCTCTCAACAACCCTGATGAAATCGTCGAAGGAATATCCGGCTACATAGCTGCTTCAGATCCGACTCTCAATGCGGGGGTAGTTGAGCTATTAGCTTTGTCCCTCAGAGCAAAGCACAGATCCACCGCAATTAAAAGCTTACTTTCGACAATTATTCAGAATTCCGGCGAAGGGGCATTAGCAATTCTATCTCGAGTGGTGAACGCCCAGATTTTCAAAGACTTTCATGCGGAAGATCAAAACTGGCTCTTGCACGCCCTGAGCAACAGTCAGTCAGCAATCACCAGATGGAAAGCGCAACAGCTCCGCGCGAACGCTTCAAAAATGACGAAGTAGACTAATTTCCGTCTCTTCACCGCAAAGCATTTTAAGGCGTCGGAATTTCTCGAGACGGAATCCATGATTGTGACTATCCCGAGCATCCTTCAGGTCAGCTTTTCATTCGGGGAGCGCAGTCCCAGTGGTGGCCGGCTCTGTCAACTACCAGACCAGTAACCGTCACGTGATACAAGGCCGTTAATTGGCCCTTCCGGTTTTAGAGTGCGTTGATTTTG
>NZ_KV794728.1:0-83988 GCF_001808895.1 Corynebacterium sp. HMSC070E08 | reverse complement strand
CCCGACGTGTCTACTTTCCGGGGGTCAGGCCCTTCCTTCTAACCAAGTGCTGGCAACAATGACTAGGAAAATACCGGAGACTAAAGAAATGGTTGCCGGCAATATAGACAGGTAAATGCTGGACAATGTGTCACGATATGCGGAAGCCTCGCTATCAATGGCAAATGAAATCTCTCCATTATCAGCATGCGAACGTGCGCTAGGGCTGGCATCGATGCTATCGGTGAGAGACCTAGCCATCCGCTCTGACTGCAGCTTTTGCTCAATCGTTCCATACGTTGGAAACAATATGTATCTTGAGGATGTTCCTAAAAACCAAATCAGCGAATAGAGTATAGAAAGCTGTAGGCCAATTGTAATGAAGTCCTCTCTGTTTGAACTATTAAGGAGAGAGCTGACTCCACTGCCGAGAACATACGGGGCAATGACGGTACAAATTGACGAGATTACAATGGAGACGAGGACTAAAAAGTTGTTCCAAGGCGATAGTTTCCAAGATTGTGTAATAACTTGTCGTATAAAATGCATTTGGAATCCATCTCTAAATGGCTCGTGTTAATCGTGATGTCAGATGAATCTATCCGAAGGGGGCTGGCCCGGCTCTGAATTCGTTTCCAAAGTGCGAAAGCCAAAGGGTGGTCGAAAAATGTCGCCTGATGTGAGTTAGGTGACAATCTTAAAAGTGTGTTAACTATAGCGCATCGGGTGTTAGCTGTCTATCCCTAGTTTTGGAAGTGAAAAGGGGTAGAGATGGGAGGCCCCGCAGATCGAGGCCTCTCCAGAGCTGCTCGCGTGCAAGTCCTCTGGCTTGCTGGGTTCTTTGGTCCACCAGCGCGATCTCCGAATGCGGTGGCGGATGTAGGTTTCTAATTCCTGCCCATGGGCACGAACCTCGAGGCAGGCCCCAACACCCCGCAACCGAAACGCAGAATTACTCGGCGTTAAACGAATAGCTCCCAGTCAACTCGTTGTGGATGACAACGGTATAGTCCTGGCCGTTGGCAGTGGCGCCCTCGATAAGCGCTTGGAGCTCCTGAGAGTTGTAATGGCGGCTTAGGCCTACGTAGAACACTGCGAGGAGGACAAGCCCGGCCACGAGGATGGCGGCAGGGAGGAAAGCGCTGCGGAATTGGGACATGCTGTCGACGTTAGTAGAGCGCTGGTTTAATCGCATCCCACGCCGGCTGCAATTGCTTGCCAAACATCACCCAGTCGTGGGTGCCTTCGGTGAGATAGTCGGTGGTGTGGGGGATGGAGGCGTCGGCAAGCGCGGCAGAAAACTCCTCCGTACAGCGACGCGAGCCGGCCTCCAAAAGGGTGCCCCCGATGCGGTCATTGACGGACTTTCCGGGGTAGGCCGCCAGTTCCTCGTCCGTCCATGCGCCCGAGGCCGCGGCGAGGTACAGCGCCGTGCCGCGCAGCCCCTCCGGGTGGGACATGACGTCATTGCGTAGCCAATCCTCCGATCCGCGCGGGCCCCACATGTTCGTTGGGTCGCCGCCCTTGGTGCGCACCGTCAAGTCCACCGTGCCCTGGCCCACCTGGCTGGTGGTGGAATAGCAGCCGGAAATTCCCGCCACGCCATTAAAGGAACCCGGGTTGTTGTTCGCCATCATTACCGCGCCCGACGCTCCCATGGACAATCCAATGAGCCCGCGCTTGCCGTTGTGGTTGAGCTCTGCCTCCACCAGCGGCGCGAGTTCGGTGGTGACAAAAGTTTCCCACTTGTGGCGCCCCAGCTTGGGGTCGTCCTCTCTCCAATCGGTCCACATGGAACCTGCGCCTTGCGACGGAATCACCACGCTCGCATCCGTATCCCCAAACACGCGGCGCACGTGGCCCTTGGTGATCCAGTTCGAGGTCTCCGGGGAATCTACGCCCTCGAGAAAGTACACAACGGGCCCGCCGTTGCCCACGACGACGTCGACGGGAATATCGCGCCCCATCGACGGCGAAGACACGATCCACTTCTCGCGGCCAGGTTCGTCGGTGGCGCGCCGCTCCACGAGGGAGACCTCGTCGATTTCTTTAATCGGGTACGGGTACTCTTCCTGCTCCGTAGACCATGCGTCGGTGAGTAGGTGGGAGGAGGTACCCAAGCCATCGATGACGTTGAACATGGTGTCCACGGCCCACTGCGATGAGGCCTCGTCGCGGCTCGACAGTTGGTAGGAGGAGCCGGGCGTGAACATCAGGGAGCTGGCCACCAGCGCGGAGAAGAGCTTCATAAACGGCTACCTTAATACAGATTCCGGTATGCTCGGCGCACATGCTCGGAAAGGATGACACCATGAAGATGGCACCGCGCCACCGTCAGCAACTGCCACCGCTTCCGATGGTTTCGGCCAAGCTGGGGGAGCGTTTGGCCAGCCAAGTGTTCGTGGAGGAAGGCCGGGAGCTGCTTCCGGAGTTGCAGGAGTTCCGTCGCGATATGCACCAGAACCCTGAGGTCGGGCTGCACCTGCCGCGCACGCAGGAGAAGGTGCTCGAAGCTCTTAAAGGCCTGCCGCTGGAGATTCAGCTCGGGCGCGACTTGAGCTCCGTTGTGGCGGTGCTGCGCGGCGGCAAGCGCGGCGAGCGCCCGGTGTCGGTGCTGCTGCGCGCGGACATGGACGGTTTGCCGGTGCGCGAGCAGACCGGTAGCCCTTTCGCTTCGACGAATAACAACATGCATGCGTGTGGCCACGACCTGCACACGGCGGGGCTTATCGGCGCGGTCAAGATGCTCTGCCGCCACCGCGAGGAGCTGTTGGGCGATGTCATCTTCATGTTCCAGCCGGGCGAGGAAGGCCCGGGTGGTGCGCAGCCGATGATTGATGAGGGCGTGCTCGACGCTGCTGGCCGCCGCCCCATTGCCGCCTACGGCCTGCACGTCGGCCCGCAGGATCGGGGTACCTTCCATCACATCGCCGGGCCGATGATGGCCTCGTCCTCGAACCTGGGTATCACCGTCTACGGCAAGGGCGGGCATGGTTCACGCCCGCACGATGCGATTGATCCGGTTGCCGCCTTGGCGGAGATCCAGGTGGCGCTGCAGGTGGCGCTGACCCGGCGCTTCGACGCGAACTCGCCGATTGTTATCACGGTGACCAACCTGCGCGCGGGCGACGGGGCGGTCAACGTCATCCCGGACAAGGCGGAGCTGGGCGCGACGGTGCGCGTGCTTCGCGACGAACACATCGACGCCGTCCGCCAGATGATCATCGAGGTCTCAAGCTCCGTGGCGGCCTCGCACCGTTGTACCGCGAAGGTGGACTTTGAGGTTTTGTATTCGGCCACGAAGACCTCACCGCGCGAGGACCAGTTCGCGGCGTCGTTGTGGGCCGGCATGTTCGGGGCGGAAAACGTACTGACCATGGACACACCAATGATGGCCTCGGAGGACTTCGGCGCGGTGCTCGCCCAGGTACCGGGCACGTTCATGTGGTTCGGCACCGGTGATCCGCACACCCCGGAGCACATGCGCGAGTGGAACCACTCGCCGTTGGTGCGCTTTGATGATTCCGTCCTGGGAGACCAAGCCGCGGCCCTGGCGGCGGTGGCCTTTGAGCGCCTCGCCGCCGAGGACGCCCACCCCTCGCCGGCCACGAAGGCTATGCGTGCGCCGGTGCAGGGGACGGGGTCGGATGCGCAGCCGCCTTCTTCCGCAGCGCAATAGTGCCCCAGATGGTGGCTACCCATTCGGCGAGCACGACGACCATGCCGGCGAGGAGGGGCCAGATGGCGTCGTCGAGCGCAGTGCTTAACGACGGGAAGAGGTTCTTCGTGGCGTGCACCGCGATGGCGAAAATAAGCCAGCGCATCGGCTGCTTCTGGGACAGGCCATAGGCGCTGAGACCGGTGAACAGCGAGTGGGAGAGCGGGTTGGATACCAATCGGATAACCACCGCCGCGATTGCCCCGGCGGTATCCGAATCGAGGTTATCCACCGTCATGCGCGCGAAGGCGGTTGCGTCCTCACCCACAGTGAAACCGATACCCACGGCCACGCCCACGAAGACGTAGTCGAGCAAACTGCGGGGCCGGATGACGAAGGTGCAGATAAGCAGCACGCCGAGGAACTTCAGCACTTCCTCGATGAGCGGCGCATATCCCGCAGCGCCCAGCCACTCTAGGCCCGCGCGGGCAAGGAGGTGTGTCATGTTCGTATTGAGCTCCACGGCGAGCCCGGAGAACGCGAAGCCCCACACCACGCCGTGGGCAATTCCCGGCCGGCGGCGCAGGAGGAACAGCGTGAGGGGGACGAGTACGGCGGCGAAGATCACGGCGGCCAGAGCACTTGCGGGTAGAAAGGGTTCGCGGGTGTAGTGGAAGGCGGACACGGCCAGCGCGCCGAGGGTCAGCAGGTAGTACAGGTACTTCATGCGTCCTCCGGCTGCACGCGGTCGGCGAAGTCACGTGCCTTCGGTCCGTAGATGTGGAGGAAGGAGATGGTGTTGTTGTGCCGCTGAGACAGCGTGATGCCGTCGCCGTCCTCGACGCGGTAGAGCTCGGCAGCCTGGGTGGTGATGGGGGCGTCGGTCAGCGCGCTGGTCCCGGTAAAGGAACGGTGCTGCCGCGGCAGGTAGGTCTCGACCTCGTGGGAGGAGCTGCCTTCCTCCGAAATGATGGTCGCGCTCCCGCAGTTCCAGGTCTGCGAGGAGGCGTACGGATCCTCCGGGCATTCGAGCTCCGGGATGCCGCGCACGGGGGTGGTGTCGGGAGTGGGGTCGGGGAGGAGGGCGTCGGCAAGCGGTACTGCGGCGAGGACGCCGATGCAGGAATAAATCAGTGTGTTTCTCATGCTTTTGACCCTAAGAGCTGCGGTTTGACCCCGGTATCCTCCGCAGGGAGGATTTTGCGGAGTTTCACAATACTGACAATCGTGGCGACCCACAGGCCGATGAGGATGAGGAAGGTGGGGAAGATGGGCCAGAAGGCGTCCTCAAACGCGGTAGAGATAGACGGGCCGAAATTGGCGGTGAAGTGCACCGCCATGGCGATGAGCAACCAACGCACCGGTTGCCTGCGGGAGAGCCCGTAAGCCGCGATTGCGGTGAAGAAGGAATGCATGAGCGGATTCGCGATGAAGCGGACAAGCACCGCCAGCAGCGTTCCCCTGATATCAGAATCGAGGTTCTCCAGCGTCATGTTGACGTAGTAGACGGCGTTTTCGCTCACGCTAAAACCCATCCCCACGGCCACGCCGACGAAAACGTAATCCGCCCAGTGGCGGGACCGGATGACGCAGGTGCAAATGAAGATGACGCCGAGGAATTTGAGGACCTCCTCGGTGAGTGGGGCGATGCCAGCGATGACCAGCCAGTCTGGGACCGTGCGGATGAGGAGGTGGTTCATGCTCTCGTTGAGCTGACCGGCGACTCTGGAAACCGCAATGCCCCACACCACCCCGTGCGCAATGCCCGGGTGCTTGCGCAAAATCAGCAACGTGAGACCAAGTGCCACGGCCGCGTACAACACTGCGGCGAGCGCGCTGGTAGTGACGAAAGGACCTTGGGAGAAATCATAAACGGCGAACACCAGCCCGGCGGCGGTAAGCAGTTCATATAAAGTCTGTGTTCTTCTCATGCGGTTTAGGTTATGAACTGCGCCCGGGGTGCCGGTATCCTCCGCAGGGAGGATTTCCATACCCTGGGGGAGAGTTATCGTGTCAACCATGACGAGAAAGACGCGACCACTATGGATCACGGTCCTGCTTATTATGCTCTGCGCGATAGCGGATTCGGCTTCGTGGATCCTCCAACTCGAGAATTATGACGGGTCGGACGAGCAAGCCATGGTTTCCGGCGTCATGGCTCTGCTCAACATTGCCACGTGGCTTCTGCTGCCCTTCGCCCTGCACCACTCACGGCGGGAACGCAACATTCACGAGGAGTACCTGGGCCACCCGGTGGCGCTGATTGTGGCGCTGCTCGTCCTAGCGGTGGGCGGGTTTAGCCCGTTGTCGCTCTCAGTGCTGGTGGTGCTGACCTCGCTCATCTCACGCGGTAGCCTGCGGTGGTCCCTGGCGGGGACGGTGATACTGGTGGCCTCATATGTAATCGTCATGGCGGTGCCTGAACTGCAGGTAAATTACTTGTCAGTTTTCGGTTACGGGTTCTTTGGAACCATCGTGCTCATCGTTGCCTGGATTACGGGCTCGGTGCGCGCGCAGCGCCGCCAGCGCGAGGTCACGCTGGTGAGCTTGGCGGAGCTTAATGAGGACCAGCTGCGCTCGCGCGAGGAGCGGGCGCGTCTGGAGGAACGCAACCGCATTGCCCGCGATATCCACGATTCCCTCTCGCATCGGCTCAGCCTTATTTCCGTGTACGCGGGTGGCCTGAGCTACCGCAAGGATGCGGACCCAGAGCACATCGCCGAGGCGGCAGACACCATCCAGTCGGAGGCCAAGGCCGCTGTGGAGGATCTGCGCGGGGTGATCAAGGCGCTGCGCGTGGACGATCGGGTGGATCCGCGCGCGAGCATCGAAGAACACATCGAGCGCGCACGGGCGACGGGGACGAAGGTGCGGTATGAGAAAGGGGACGCGCATGAGAGCATCGATAGGCTTAGCACGATGGCAGCTCACACGCTGGGCCGCGCCGTGCAGGAGGGGCTGACCAACGCGCGCAAGTACGCGCCGGGGCAGAAGGTAAGGCTCACCGTGGAGAACGAGGAGGATAAGGTGCGGGTGACCATGCAGAATAAGAAGGTGACGCACCAGCCGAAGTCCGGCGGCGGCAATGGCCTGTTGGGGCTGGAGGAACGCGCCCGGCTGGCGGGAGGCACCTTCATAGTGCTTGACGACGCCTCCACCTTCACCTGGGTCCTCGAGCTACCGGAGGAGGCACACGCGTAATGATTTCAGTGGTGTTAGTCGATGACGAGCAGGCACTGCGGCGCGGTATCCGCTTCATCCTGGAAGGCGCAGCAGACATCGAGGTGGTGGCCGAGGCCGGCAATGGGCGCGATGGCGTGGCCCGCGTGCTGGATCTGCAACCGGATGTCGTTCTCATGGATATCCGCATGCCCGTGATGGACGGCATCGAGGCGGCCGGACAGCTGCGCGCGAGCGCGCCAGACCTTCCGGTGGTCATGCTCACCGCTTTTGATACGGATGAGTTCATCGTGGATGCGCTACACGCCGGCGCGATGGGGTTCTTGCTGAAGACCATCGAGCCGGAAGGACTGGTCTCGGCGGTGCGGGCCGTGGCCGCAGGACAGCAGCTGCTGAGCCCGAAGGCGCTGAAGAATTTGCTGGCGCTCAAGCGTCCTGAGCCTGCGCCCACAACCGCAGCCAAGTCGCCTGAGCCCCGCCCACTGGAGGGCTTAAGCCAGCGCGAAAACGAGGTGGCGGAGCTGGTGGCCCAGGGCCTAGACAACCAGGAGATTGCCGGACAGCTCTACGTTTCCGTGACCACGGTGAAGACCCATATCAAGCACATCTTGGACAAGCTGGGCGGTACCAACCGCGTGCACATTGCGATTGCGGTGTTGGAGTCGCGCTAGCCTCGGCGGAGGAAGGCGGAAATGATGCCGATGATTGCGATGACCACCACGATGATGGAGGCCGCCGGCCAGTACTGGGGGTAGTACTTCAGCGTGTAGCCAAAGACCTGGCTGTCGTTGAACTGTTGGGCCAGTGCGATGGGCATCCACCACAGCTTGGTCAGCGTCAGGATCGCGCCCAAGAGCCCGGCGATGATGCGGCCCGGCCTGCGCAGGAAGAAGCTGGCCGCCACGAGGAGAACACCAACAATCGTGAGTGCGAATAGCAGAGGCGTATCCACGGCGAGCGGCGAGCCATTGATGAGGAACTCGTGGTCCACTTCGTGCTGTTCGATAAGCGTGTAGCCGTCGAGGACGACATCGTCGGGGATGCCCACTTAGGTCTCCTTCTGCTCAGAGTTCGGGTCGTAGCCATCGGCCCAGGTATCGGTGTCGAAGTCGTAGTCTACATTCTCGCCCTTTTCATCGGTGCGCTGGTACCAGTCTGTGTAGCGGTGCGCTGAGGAGTCGAAGTCGGAGCCGGCACCGCGGCCCTCGTCGGCGTGCTCGACGGTGATCTCGAAATCATCGCCGTGCTCCTCGATGCCACGCACGACGGCGTTTTCCACCGCGGCACGCGCGTAGGCGCGGCGGATGAATACCGGGTCGGAGCGCAGGTCCTTGATGAAGGCCACCATCATGACGAGCAGCACGATGCAGAAAGGTAGCGCTGAGAGGATTGTCAGGTTCTGCAGGCCTGTGAGCACGTCCTCACCACCGGTCAGAAGCATGACAACAGCGATGCCCATCATGCACAGGCCCCAGAAGATAACGATGATCTTGTTCGGGGCGGGATTGCCCTTGGAGGACATGGTTCCCATGATGACCGATGCGGAATCCGCAGAGGTGATGAAGAAGACCGCCAGCACCAGGATCAAAATGAAAGGCGTGATGCTGCTCAGCGGCAGGTTGTCGAACATGGCGAAAAGAACCTGCTCGCCGGAGGCGGAGCCATCAAAGTTGGGTAGTTCTTCGCGCTGGAAGGTAATGGCCGTGCCGCCGAAGATGGTGAAGGCCAGGATGAGGATGAGGGAAGGGGCGAAGACGGTCACGGCCGTGAATTCGCGCAGCGTGCGGCCACGGGAGATACGGGCCACGAACATGCCGACGAACGGCGTCCAGGCAATCCACCACGCCCAGTAGAACGCAGTCCAGTAGGACTGGAACTCGACGGTTTCATCGCCCCAGGACAGGCCTTTGGCCATCATCGGCAAAAGCTGGTCGATGTAGGTCACGATGCCGGAGGGCACGAGATTGAGCAGGAGCAAGGTCGGACCGGTGAAGAAGACAAAGATGACCAAGCCGAGTGTCACCGTGATGTTGAAATTAGAGAGATAGCGCACGCCGCGGGAGACACCCGAGACCGCCGAGATGATGAAACCGCAGCCCAGGACCGCAATGATCACGATGAGCACGGAGTTGGTCAGCGGGCCGGCACCACGGATGATGGAGACGCCTTGGCCGATCTGGATGGCGGAAAGACCCAGTGTGGCGGCGGTGCCGAAGAGCGTGGCGACGAGGGCGAGGACGTCGATAAGCTTGCCCAGCGGGCCGTCGGTATCGCGGGAGCCGAACAGCGGCTTGAAAATCGAGGACACCAGAGGGACGCGTCCGCGGCGGTAGGAGGAATAGGCGATGGCGCCGCCGACGAGGGCATAGGCTGCCCAGGGCGAGATTCCCCAGTGGTAGTGCGCCTGGGCCATGGCCTGGTGCAGGGCCTCGACGCTGTTGCCGTCGACGGTGTGCGGCGGCGGGGTGAGGTAGTGCGACAGCGGCTCTGACGGGCCGTAGAAGAAGATGCCGACGCCGATGCCGGCGCCAAACATCATGGCGACCCAGCTAAACCAGCCGAACTCAGGCTCTTCGTCATCGGTACCGAGCTTGATGCGGCCTAGGCGGGAGCAACCGATGTAGAGCATGGTGGCTACGGCCATCATCATGGTGATGTTGAGCAGCCACCCGGCGTTCGTGATGGCCCAGGAAAAGGCGGAGGAGGATGCGGCCGAGACGGATTCTGGCGAGCTAATGCCCCACACGATGAAGGCTACGACGAAGGTAGCGGTGCTGAAAAAGGTGATTTTGTCGAGGGCGAAAGCGTTGCGTTGGTCCTCCACGCCGATGCCAGGGACCAAGCCCGGGTGCATGTCGTGGGGATAGATGCCTACTGGGGGACCGGTGGCTTGTCGAGAGTTCATGGTGACCATTATCGCAGGTGCGCGAAATGACAGTGTTGTGAGCTAGGATGAAGACACTTATTTCTGCGTCGATTGGAATGCCATGTCGCTGCCTAATTTTGATGAGAATGTCCGTGAGCTGGAGGAAGCCTTCGCTCTCTTCGAACTCGTGGAGGAACACGTACTCGATCCGAACCTTTTGCTGTCGGTGAAATGATTCGCCTTTTCAGCGCCCTCTTTCCCTCCGCGGAGGCCCGTGAGCACCTCGTACGGGCTGTGCGCCCGCTCAAGGACAACGGGTTGCGGTGGGCGGACCCGGATAACTGGCACATCACCCTCGACTTTTTCGGGGAACAGCCCAATGACGCAGTGGAGGTCCGCGAGGCGCTGCGCGGCATTGAGGCGTCCCCACTCACGCTGAGCCTGAGCGGCGCTGGGTCTTTTGAGAAGCAGGTGCTGTGGGCAGGCGTCAAAGGGCAGGTCAAACACCTCATGCTTGAGCCATCGCACCCGCATCTCACGCTGGCCCGAGCCGGAAGGCGGACGCGTGATCCGTGGCTCATCCCGGATGCGGTGCACGCACTGAGCGTCTACCGCGGCCCCGAGTTCGAGGTTACGGAAATCAACCTCGTCCAATCCTTCTTGGGAGAGGGGCGCGGCGGTGGGCCCCGCTACGAGATCATTGACGCATTTCCGCTGCGGTGATTTTCTCGATGAGCGTGTCCAATTCCGCGCGGCTGGGCTGCGAGAGCGGATTGACCACGCAGAAATCTAAGAGGAAGTAGCCGGCCGGTTGCAAGGCGGTGTGGCGCTCCCAGAACTCGCTGATATCGGAGTGGTTGGTCGCCAGCGACTGGATGCTACGCCGTTCCGAGAGCAGCTCGTAGTGCAGGTCGCGCCGCTGTGCCAGCGCTTCCTCGGGGGTCTTGATGAGTAGCGCGCCGAGCAGGGCGGCCATCGCCTCGAAGCAGCGCGTTTGCAGGCGGTAGTGGTTGGTCAGCTGGGCGCGCGGCTTCCACAGCCACAGGAAGAGCATCGCCACGACCACGGAGAGTCCAATCTCCGCCATGCGCGAGCCGATGGTGTGGGCCATGTGCTCCGAAGAGTTGCCCATGAGCAAAGCGAGCGGCGTGGAGAAGATGACGCACAAGGCGTAGTTCTTCACCACCAGAATCTCTGCGCAGAACTGGCAGAAGGCCAGCGCGAGCACCAACCCCCAGCCGTGCGGGCTGAAGGACGCAATGAGCGCAAAGACGCACACTCCTAAGACGGAGCCCAGCATACGTTGCACACCGCGAATCGTTCCCGGAACCCGGTCCGGCCCCCACTGCAAGAGCAGGAGCACCGAGACCGCGCCCCAGTCCGGGCGGTTGAGCCCCAGCGCCATGCCAATGAACGCGGTGGCCAGGCCACCGAGCGCGATCTTTTCCGCTGTTACCACCGCGTGGGAATTGCCCACCGCGGCGCGGTAGAAGCGGTAGCGCATCGTCGGCTTGGTGTGCGGGATGGTGGTGCGGTCCGGGTCCACGTAGGTGGGGGAATCAGACAGCTCATCCGAGTTGCCGCCGACCTGCTTGTGGTGCGCCACGATGCGCTGCTGCGCGGCCAGCGCGCGGTGCACCAGCTCCGCTTGGGCGGGGTGGCGGATGCGACCGCCGCGGATGACGCCGGCGTCGGCAAGCGCTTGCCAAGCCGTGGAAATCGCGGACTGCGCCTGGTGGTGGCGAGCCAGGAAATCGCTATCGGAGTTCACGAAGGCATCGGCGGCCTTCTCCAACGCGGCCACCGCGCGGGTCTCCGGGCCGTGCGGATCCCGGAAACGCGGCAGCATGCCCAGCACATAGCCCGCCGCCACGCCGGCCAGGCTCCATGCGGCCACCTCCCAGGGCGAGACCCCGCGCAGCATCGTGGAGCCGCCGGCCACCATCACGATGAAGAAGGAACCCGGCGGCGGCAGCCGCAGCGCATTCTGCACGAACGCGCCGGTCGTCGCCAGCACCACCGTAAACACCGCGGACAGCGCCAGCCCATGCACGCCGACGAGGGAACCAGCCGTGGCCGCCAGCGTGAGCAGCCCGCCAGCGGTGAGGATCACGCGGCGTCGCGTGCGGTAGGGGTGCCCCTCGCCATAAATGACGGAGAACGCGCCCGCCGAAATGAGCAGTACCGCATCCGGGTGGCCCGTCGCTACAGCGATCCCGCCGGGGATAATGATCGCCAACGCCGCGCGCAGGGCACCGGGCCAGCGGCGCGCGGAGGTGTTAAAGGCGGTAAAGAGCTGAAGTGCATTAGGACGTTGCGGCAGTGGGTGTTCCATATCGGGAGAACACCTTACTCGTTTCGCCGCGATCCACGAGCCGGCCGTCCTGTAGCACCGCCACCGTGGGGCATAAGTGCCGCACGACGTCAATGTCGTGGGAGACGAAAACCAGCGTCATGTCCTTCGTTACGCGCTGTAGAAGCTCGAGGACCTGGGCCCGCGAGGTGGCATCCAGGGCCGAGACGGCCTCGTCCGCCAGCAGAATCTCTGGCTTGCCCACCACGGCGCGCGCCAGCGAGATGCGTTGGCGCTGCCCGCCGGAGAAGTCCCGGGGATAGCGCTCGAAGCCGTCGATGCCGACCTCCCGCAGCACCGCCTCGGCTTCTTCGCGCGTCCCGCCGCCCTCGGCCACGATCTTCCAGATAGGCATGCGCGGGTTGAGCGAGCCCTTAGGGTCTTGGAAGACCATGTGCACACGCTTCTTCACCGCCACCGTCCCCGACGTCGGCTCCGCCAGCCCCGTGAGCAGCTTGAGCAGCGTGGATTTGCCGGAGCCGGAACCGCCGACGATGCCGAGGCGCTCGCCCTCGCGGACGGTGAGGGAGACGTCGTCCAGCGCGGTCACCCCGTGGTAGGCCTTGGTCACGTTCTGCAGCTCGATGACGGGGTCGCCCAGGGTGGGCATGGGCGGCGGGGTGAGGTCGGGAGTGGTGAGCTCGCCGATGCGCACGACGCGGTCGCACACGCGCTTGACGACGTCCCGGTCATGGCTAATAAACAGCAGCGCCGTATCCTCCTTATCCGCGGCATCCACGATGGTGGAGAGGATCTCCTCCTGGGTGAAGGGATCCAGGGCGGTGGTTGGCTCATCGCAGATGAGCAGCTTGGGGTGGCGGGCCATGGCCATCTCGATGAGCGCGCGCTGGCGCTGCCCACCGGAAAGCTGGTGCGGGAAGCGGTTGAAACCGGGCACCTTCATCAGCGGGTCGAGCGCGGTCATGGGCTCTTGGAAGACCATGGCCAGCGGCAGCTTGCGCAGGTCGCGGTCGCGCATGCCCAGCAACTCCTGGCCGTTGAAGCGGATGGAGCCGGTGGCCTGCAAGTGGTCGGGCAACAGCCCCATGATGGCTAGGGCGGTGAGGGACTTGCCGCTGCCGGAATCGCCGATGAGGCCGACGCGCTCGCCGGGTGCGATGGAAAAGGAGAGGGGGCCGACGGGGCCCACGCGCAGATCAGTGACGGTCAGCATGGCTTCCTAGCAGGTTGAATCCGAGGACGGTGCCGGCGATGGCCAGCCCGGGCCACAGCGCTTGGAGGGGGTGGGTGGCCAGGAGGGGTTGGGCGTCGTGCAGCATGCGACCCCACGAGGCGGTCGGCGGGGCAGTGCCCAGGCCGAGGTAGGAGAGGCCGGCTTCGGCGAGGACGGCCAACGCAAAGTAGACGGAGGCCTGGATGGCCACGATGCCGCCGAGGTTGGGTAGGACGTGGCGCCACGCGATGAGCGCCGGCGGCACGCGCGAGATGCGGGCGGCGGCGATATAGTCCTGCGTCATGATTTGCAGCGTGCCCGAGCGCGTGACCCGGATGAAGGAGGGGATGCCGGCGATGCCGATGGCGATGGTCGCCGTGAGCGTCGACGAGCCCCACACCGCGCCGGCGACGATGGCCAGAAGGAGCGCGGGGAAGGCGAGCAGCAGGTCGGTGGCCGCCATGATGAAGCCACCACCGCGCATCCCGGCGATAATGCCCAGCGGTACCCCGATGAGGGCGGCGATGGCCACCGCCACCACGCCCACCAGCACGGTGATCTGGGCGCCGGCGAGGATGCGGGAGAAGGTATCGCGCCCGAAGCGGTCGGTGCCCATGAGGTGCTCCAGGCTGGGGCCGGCCAGGCGGTCTGGGGAGATGAGGTTCGGGTCATAGGGCGTCCACACCAGGGAGACCATAGCGAGCAGGATGGTCAGGCCCACCAGAATATAGCCGGGTTTCATCGCGCCTCCTTCAGCCGCGGATCGATGACCCGGTAGGCCAGATCCGTGAGCAGGTTGACGGTCAGCGTGAAGGTCACGAAGACCATGATGAGGGTCTGGACGGTGGTGAGGTCGCGGGTGGAGACGGCGTCGAGAAGCATTGAGCCAAGACCTGGGATGACGAAGACGTTCTCGATGACCACCGCGCCCACCACCAGGGTGCTCAGCTGCACGCCGGTGACGGTGAGCACCGGCAGGGCGGCATTGCGCAGTCCGTGACGGATCAGCGCCCCGGTGCGGGATTCACCCAGGGAGCGGGCGGTGCGGATATAGTCCTTGTCCATTTCCTCGCGGAGGGTGGCGCGCACGTAGCGGGTGAGCATCGCTCCTTGCACCAGCGCCAGCGAGATGACGGGAAGCACGAGGTGGCTCAAACCCTCGCGAGGCAGCTGCCAGCCGTTGGCCGGCAGCCATCCCAGGTGCACGGAGAACACGGCAACCAGCAAAATACCGACGAGGAAGCTCGGTACCGCGATGCCCAGCTGCGTGGCGGCATTGAGCACGGGGAGGCGAAAGCGGGCGAGCAGGATGCCCATGGGGATAGCACCGACCAGGGCGAGGGCGATGGCCAGCCCAATGAGCAACAGCGTAACCTGCGCGCGGTCAATCACCAGCGGGGTGATGTCCTGCTGCGAGGACAGGGAGATTCCGAAGTTGCCGGTCAACAGCCCTTTCATCCACTCCAGGTACTGCACGAGAAGCGGCCGGTCCAGGCCCATGGAGTGCGTTAGCTTCTCCACGGCCTCGTCCGTGGCGTTGACGCCCAAGGCCACGCGCGCCGGGTTTCCGGGTACGGCCCGCATGAGCAGGAAGATGATGATGGAGGCGGCCCACATGGTGCCGAGGAAGCGCAGGATTCTCATCGCACTCCTCGCAACTCAATGGCATCGGTGATCTGATTCGGCTGCAGGCCGGTCAGGCCCTCGCGGTAGAGCACGATATTGGGCATGTTCATCAAGGTCAGGGCGGGCATGTCCTCCATGATCTGGTCCACGGCCCCTTTCATGTCATCCTGCTCCAGAAGCGTGCGGGCCTGCGGCGAATCGTAGCCGAGGTAATAGTCAGGGTTGCCAAAGATGGTGGGGATATCGCGCGGTTCGACGTGCGCGACGAGCGACATCTGATAGTCCTTGGCGCCCATGACTTGGCTCAGCCACACCGCGGGAAACTCCGCGGTTTCCAGCGTGACCTCAAAGCCCATCTCTGTGAGCTGCGAGTAGAGGAACTCGGAGAGCGTTTGCGCATAGGGCAGGCTCGGCACGGTGAGCGTGAGCGGCGTGCCCACCGCCCCGGCCTCTTCCATCAGCGCGCGGGCGCGCGCCGGGTCGTAAGGGTAGTAGTCCTTCCCGCTAAACCAGGGATCGGTCGGCGGGACGGGTGCGCCACCGGTATCTTTCGCGCGGCCCTCCCAGAGGATCTCGTTGGCGGCCTGGCGGTCGATGCCATAGGCCACCGCGCGGCGCACGCGGGGATCGTCGAAAGGCGCTGCTTGGTTATTCATGGATAGCAGCACCTCGCCGTTCGTGGTGCCCACGGCGGTTTCGATGGAGTCATCGAGGGTGTCGAGCAGCTCGGGGTTCTGCACGCCCCACACCGCATCAACCCCGCCGGAGCGCAGGGCGTTAACCGCGGTGAGGGAATCCGGGAAGTAGCGGATGGTGATGTCTTCGGCAGCCGGGGTGCCCCAGTAGTCCGGGCGGGCGCGCAGGGCGATGTATTCGTTGGGGGAGAAGCCGGCGACGGCGAAGGGGCCGGTGCCCACAGCGTCAGTGGGGGTGCGCATCGCGCCAATAGCGGTGCCCATAGACCATAACCACCCAGCGGAGGGGCGGTGAAGGGTGACAACGAGCGTGTGATCGTCGACAGCCGTGGCGGATTCCACCACGTCCATCTGGGCGCTAATGCCGTTCGTCCACTCCGTCTTCACCGCGTTGATGGACCACGCGGCGGTGTGCGCGGTGAAAGCCTCGCCGTTCGAGAAGGAAGCCTCACGCAGGTGGAAGGTGTAGCGCGTGGAGTCCACCTCCCAGGACTCGGCCAGGCCGGGCACGATCTCGCCCTCCGGGGAGATGCGCACCAGGGTTTCGTAGACGTTGCTTATGAGGGCTGCCGGGATGGCGGCGCCGCCGACGGTGGTGAAATCCAGGGAGGTCGCCGGCGTCGTGGTGGCCAGCGTCAGCGCGGCGGAATCAGAATCAACCACTGCTGTGGAGCCAGCAGAACACGCGCTTAACGACGCCCCCACGACCACCCCCAGCGCACCAATCCAGGCCCTCATCATCCTTCCGACAGCTTGACCTCGAGCGGGGACGTGGTGCCGCGCACGTTCGTCATACCAAGCGTCATGCGGTCCCCGAGGTACAGGATTTCGGTGCACTCGACGGGATGTCCGGAGTGATCCGAGATGTCGAGGTGCAGGCGCCACAGCGGGATGCCGGGCTCGACATTGAGGGAACGCGCATCCTCCTCGCTGGCGTAGGCAAGGGAGAGCTCGCGGTTGACGCTGTCGAAGTCCACACCCTGCTTGCGCAGGTGATCGTGGATGGACTCATTGTCGGCATCGAAGCTGAGGATCTGGCTGCCCACGTCCAATGGGAAGAACATGCGCTCGATGGCGATGGGCATGCCGTTGGCGCTGCGCACGCGGTGCACAAAGATAACGGGGGAGCCGGTTTCTACCCGCAGGAACTCGGCCTCCCTATCGGTAGCAGGGCAGCGCCCCAGCCACAACGTGGACGCGCCGGGCTCGAAGCCGCGCTCGCGCAGCCAGTGCGTAACGGAGTAAATGGAATCGAAGGACTCCGAGGTAAAACGGCCGAGGACGACGGAGCGGCGGCCACGGCCGGAGGAGATGAGCCCTTCCGAGCGCAAAGCCGCGACGGCTTGGCGCACGGGGCCGCGGGAGGAGGAGAATTGCTCGCAGAGCTCGGCCTCGCTGGGCAGGAAATCACCAGGGGAAAGCTTCTTGCTGCGAATGAGGGTGCGCAGATAATCAGCGATAATGCTGTGCTGCTGAGTACCGCGAAGGGCCACCGGGATCCTCCTCTATGTAAAACGCTGTGACGGGCAACGATGCGCGTACGCCTACAATTGCCACGCGCGCGCCAGGTTACTCATGTTACCCAACGCGGCCTTGTGGCTTGTGGATTGCAGGGAAATCATGAGTTCGTCCGCCTGCGCCAACTTCTGGAAGTCGGTGAGGTACTCGCGCACGTGCTCTACATTTCCGACCGCGGAGTATTGCAGCATGCTGATGATCTGCTGGCCCTGCGGGGAATCGATGATGCGGGCGACGTCGGCGTCGCTGAGCTGCTTGCCGCGGCTGACGAAGGCCTTCACGCGGCGGAAGCAGACCTTCTCGAATTCCTCTTCTGCGTCATCCCCCGCGGTGACGTTGACACCGGCGATGACATAGGGCTCGGGGTGGGCCTCGGAAGGCTGGTAATTCTCGCGGTAATAGGCCGTGGCGGCTTCCAAGTGCTGCGGGGCGAAGTGCGAGGCGAAGGCATAAGGCAGCCCGAACTTGGCGGCCAGCGAGGCACCGAAAAGCGAGGAGCCCAGGATGTAAATCGGCACGTTCGTGCCGTGGCCGGGGATAGCCTGCACACCGGGGACGAGAGATTTGCCGGAAAGGTAGCCCTGCAGCTCCTTGACGTCCTCGGGGAAGCGCTCGGCGGCGTTTCTATCGCGGCGCAGGGCGCGGCCCAAGGTCTTCATATCGGTGCCGGGTGCGCGGCCCAAGCCTAAGTCGATGCGGCCGGGGTAGAGCTCGGCGAGGGTTCCGAATTGTTCAGCGATAACATAAGGCGCGTGGTTCGGCAGCATGATGCCACCAGCACCGAGGCGAATGCGCTCGGTCTTCGCACCGATGTGGGCGATGAGCACCGCCGGGGAGGACGAGGAAATGGAGGGCATGTTGTGGTGCTCGGTGTACCACATGCGCTTAAAGCCCAAGGCCTCCGCCTGTTGCGCTAGTTCGACCGACCTAGCCATGGACTGAGAAGGAGTCTCCCCCTCATAAATGGTGCAGAAATCGAGGATGGATAGAGCCGCGCGAGGCGTCATGGACTACTCACTTTTCTTCGACGAGGATGTAGATACAACGTCGATGATAACCCCGATGGCAAATGCGAGGAGCGTGGGAATTACCCAGCCCAGGCCAACGTCTTGACCAGGGGAGAAGCTGAGCGGGGCGCCGAAGGAAGTGGCGGCGGACCACAGGACGGAGACCCACAGCGCCAAGCGGAAGCCCCAGTAGAAGGTGACCCTCTTTTTGACCGCCGGCTGCAGAAGCGTCAGCGCGATCAACGAGATAGCCGGCGGGTACAAGAACACGATGAAGGGCACCGCGATGGCAAGCACCGTGTCCAGACCCTGGAAGGCGAAGGCGATGGACAGTGCGGTAAACAAGCAAGCCCAGAAGTGGTAGGTGGTCTTCGGTACCAGCATGGCGAAGAACTCCGAGGTGGCGGAAATCAGGCCCACGGCGGTGGTCATGCACGCCAGGATGACGATGGCGGAGAAGACGGCCTGGCCGACGTTGCCCATGGTGAGATTGGAGGCGTCGGCAAGCAAGGCGGCGCCGGAATCGTAGGATGCACCGTTCGGCATGGTTTGGCCGATCCACGCCAGGCCCAGATAAATAGCGGCGAGCAGCGCGCCGGCGATGACGGTGGAAGTGATGGTTCCGCGCAGCAGCGCCCGGTCGGTGGAGAAGCCCTTGGAACGCAGCGAGGTCACGATGACGATGGAGAAAGCCAGGCCCGCGATGGCGTCCATGGTGTTGTAGCCCTCAAAGAGACCCGTGACGAAGGGCGCGGAAGCGTACTCCTCAGTCGGGGTGCCGGGAACGCGGGGATTCGCCACGGTAGCGAGGGTGATGAGGACGGCGAGCAGGATGACCAGTGCCGGGGTCAGGAACTTTCCTAGGGTGTCGATGATGTCATTCGGGCGCCAGGCCAGGGCCAAAGCGATGAGGAAGAAGACGACGTTGAAGGCACCGTTGGCAAAGGTGCCCTCCCACCCGAGCAGCGGGGTAATCGCAGTCTCCATGGAGACCGCGCCGGTGCGCGGCAGGGCGTAGAAGGCACCGATGGCCAGGTAGGCGATGACGGAGAAGGCCACGCCGAAGATCTTGCCGCCGTGGTTTCCGATGTCTCGCACGGATTGACCGGAAATGGCCACCGCGATCACCGCCAAGACCGGCAGTGCCACGCCAGCAGCGAGGAAGCCCAAGGTGGCCGGCCAGAAGTTGGTGCCGGAGGAGACACCGACCTCCGGCGGGAAGATGAGGTTGCCCGCTCCGAAGAACATGGAGAAGAGCATGAGGGAGGCAACGATCACGATGCCGATGGGCGAGCTCGTCTTCGAAGCGGACTGGGCGGGGGCCTGAACGTCATTTATGGACATTTTTCTAAGGATAATGCCCATGACATGAGATGTAAATTTTAGCTAAATGCTTTCTCCAGCCGGTCGAGCGCCTCTTCCAGCAGCTCGCGTGAGGTTGCGAAATTAAGACGGGCATGATGCTCGCCGCCCGTACCGAAGGTGACACCCTCGTTGAGGGCTACCTTGGCGTGCTCACGCACCCAGGCCGCGGGCTTCGGGTCATCCCCAATGGCGGTCTCGCTAAAGTCCAACCACAGAAGGTAAGTAGCCTGCGGGTGGGAAGTCTTGAGGCCAGGCACGCGCTTGGGCAGCTCCTCCACCAGCCAGTCGCGGGTCTTCTTCAGATACTCGATTTCCTCGTCAAGGAACTCGCTGCCGTGGCGGTAGGCGGCCTCTGCCGCCAAGATGCCGAGCGTGCCGGTGCCGTCCTTGGCTACGCCGGTCAGCGAGTTCCAGCGCTCGACGTCCGCGGTGTTGGAGAAGATCACCTGCGCGCACTTTAGCCCTGCGGTATTCCATGCTTTGGACGTGGCGGTGACGGTAATAACGCGGTCGGACAAAGCGCCGAGCGGGATGTGGCGGCCTTCGTAGACCAGCGGGGCGTGGATCTCATCGGAGAGGATGCGGGCATCGTACTTCTCCGCCAGCTCCACCAGCCCTCGCAGCCAGTCCTCATCAAAGACAATGCCCAGCGGGTTATAGGGGTGGGAGAGCAGGATGGAGCCGGCGCCGGCCTGGAAGGCGCGCTCGATATCATCGAGCTCCAGCGAGGTTTCAATCTTCTCGCGCCCGGCGGTCTCCGGCAGCTCCAGCAGCGGCGGGTAGGAGGGAACCGGCACGGCCACCGCGCCCTCAGTAAAGTACTGCACGCCGAGCAACAAGCCGCGCACCACATCCCCGATCCAGAAGACGTGTTCTGGGCGCCAGCCGTAGCGCGATTCGTAGAAATTTGCTATTGCCGCGTTGAGCTCGGAGGCCTTGGGCGCTGGGGTGTAGCCGAAGGATTCGGCGTCGACCGCCTCCTGGATGGCCTCCTTGACCGCCGGCGCGGTGAGGAAGTCTGATTCGGCGATCCACAGCGGGATGACGTCTTCGTCATAGACGGTCCACTTGCGGGTGCCGCGGGCGGAGAGTTCTTTCAGGCTAGGGAAACGCATGCGTCCCACCTTACTCGTCGGTGGCTTGGACGAATCCGTATTTTTTCAATCGCTGCCGGTCGGCGGCGGAGGCGGATTGGGTCAGGCGCAGCAGCTCAGCGTAGATGCCGCCCGACTGCGCCAGCTCCGCCGGCGAGCCGATCTCGGAGATGCGGCCGCGGTCCAGGGTGATGATGGTGTCCACGTCCGCGATGGTGGACAGGCGGTGCGCGATGATGAGCGTGGTGCGGTCCTTCATGAGCTCATCCAGACCAGCCTGCACGGCACGCTCGGCCTTGGTGTCCAGCGCCGAGGTGGCCTCGTCGAGGACGAGGATGGGGGCGTCTTTCAGCATGGCGCGCGCCACGGCCACGCGTTGCTTCTGCCCGCCGGAGAGCTTAAGGCCGCGCTCGCCGATGACGGTGTCGTAGCCATCGGGGAATTCCTCGATGAAGTCGTGTGCATTGGCACGCTTGGCGACGCCCACGATCTCCTCCACCGTCGCCCCCGGCTTGCCATAGGCGATGTTTTCCTTGATGGTGCCGGAGAACAGATAGGACTCTTGGAAGACCACGCCGACTGAGGCGCGCAGGCGCTCCGCAGTAAGTTCCGCAGTGTCGTGGCCCAGTACCGTCAGTTTTCCCTCCGTGGGCTGGTAGAGGCCCAACAGGAGGTTGACCAAGGTGGACTTGCCGCCGCCGGACTCGCCGACGAGTGCCACCTTGTGGCCCTCTTGGGCGGCGAAGGTGATATCGGCGACGACCGGCTTATCCGATTCATAGGAGAAGGACACGTCCTCGAAGGCGAAGACTGGGCCTTCGGTCGGGCGCAGCGGCTCGGCCGGGGTGAGGTCGAGCTCCGGCACGTCGGAGGTTTCAGCGGCGGCGACCAGCTGCGGGTTGACCGTGGGCTCCGGGACTTCCTCCATGACCTTGAAGTAGTCCTTGGAGCCGGCGATGGCGCGCTGGCTGACATCCACGATCCAGCTCATCATGAACACCGGCTGCTTAGCCATGTTTACCAGCTGCAGGAGCATGACCATGTCACCGATGGAGAAATGGCCCTCCAAGGTGCGCCAGAAGATCAGGCCATAGATGCCTAAGAAGATCAGCGCCATGGCCGCGCCACGGGCGGTATCCATGGAATGCCACCAGCGCGACTGCGGCTTCGTGGTATCCACCACCGTGCGGTAGCGCGAACCGAAGGAGGCCAACTCGCGGGCCTCAGCGACGAAGGACTTAGTCACCTTTACTTGGCCGATGACCTCCGCGAAGCGCCCGTTGGCCACGTCGATGTTCTCATTCTTGATGGCCTCAAACCCCTGCCAGCGCTCCGAGGTCAGTGCGGTTAGCCACATGTAGATAGGGAAGAGCGCTGCCAGCAGGATGGCCAGCGGCCAGTAGTACACCGCGGTGATGACCAGCACCGCTGCCGCCTGGATGAGCATGACGAAGAAGTTATTGGAGAAGGACTGCAGGAACTGCGTGATATTCGCAATCGAGCGGTCCAAGCGCGCGATGATGGTGCCGGTGACCTGGTTGTCGTAATAACCCTGCGGCACAGAGAGCAGCTTGGCAAAGTAGCGCGTCGAAAGAATCTGGCGCAGGCGTGCGACCATGACATCGCCGATATAGCCGCCGATATTCTTCACCACGTTGCCCAGCGCATCCGCCACAAAGAGCGCCACGACCCACCACAGGATGGTGCGCAGCGGGCCGCCTGCGACGACGGTGTCGGTGGCTTCGCGGAGGATAAACGGGGTCAGCAGCGACAGAATCGCGGTGACTGACGCGGTGATAAGGACGCCAAGATAAAACGGCCACAGGGCGGATGCGCTGCGGACGATGCGGAGAATAGAGTTCATCGCCGGCCGATGTTACGCCCTTAATAGGAATATCCAACCTGTCGACTAAGGTAGGGGAGAAACCGAAGTCGTGATGGAAAAGGATCCGCGGTGAAGAAATACCTCCCCCTAGCGTGCGCCCCGCTGTGCCTGGCTGCCTTGTCAGGCTGCAGCATCCTCCAGCCGCCGGACGTGGGCCCGCAGGACAACATCGTGGTGTCTAGCTCGGAGCCGCCGACCTTTGAGGCCAAGGATGTAGATGCTCATGAGGTCACCTCCAACCTGGCGGCACCCGTCAAAGATGAGGGGCTCAACGTGGAGTTCGAGCTCCAGGGGCTGTACTCCGGCGGCGGTGGAACGGTGCTGACGGTGAAGATTCACAACCTCAACGAGGTGCCCCTGCCTGCCGACGCCCTTGCGGAACCCACCCTCGAGCGCGCTGACGGCAACGGCGGCTGGGCCACCGTGGATCCCGTCCCTTATGACCCGGAGGTCAACGTGGACCTGGCCGCGCCGGGCTTGGATCACCCGCTGGGCGCCGGTGCGTCCACCAACCTTCAATATGTCTATAACGTTGCCCCAGGCAACCTCTGGAACGCGCGCTTTAGCATCGGCAACGTGCGCTATGTAGGAGACCTCAATCTATGACGGAACTCGTCGTTCTAGCCTCGCCGGAGGGCAAGCCCGCCGGCACCGCTGACAAGGCCGCCGTACACACCGCAGATACCCCGCTGCATTTTGCCTTTTCCGCGTGGGTGGTACGCGATGGCCAGCTGCTGCTGACCCGCCGCGCCCTGTCCAAGCTGACCTGGCCCGGCGTGTGGACCAATTCCTTCTGTGGGCACCCGGGCCCGGATGAGCCGACTGCCGACGCCGTCGTGCGCCGCGGCCGCTTCGAGCTTGGGCTGACCGGTACGCCGCGTTTGGTGTTGCCGGACTTTGCTTACCGCGCGGTGGATTCCTCCGGCGTGGTGGAGAATGAAATCTGCCCGGTCTACCTCTTCGAGACCGAAGACGATCCGACGCCCAACCCGGAGGAGGTCGACTCCTTCGAGTGGGCGCCGGTGCGCGATGTGCTCGCTGCCGTCGACGCCACACCTTTTGCCTTTAGCCCGTGGATGGTGGAGGAGCTGACCCACGAGCCGCTGCGCGCGGCCCTTCTGGCCTAGAGCAAGCTTCCGTCCTGAGCAAAGGCCGCCGAAATATAATCCAAGCTGGAATACGCCACGCGATGCTCGTCGTTATCCAGGTTGTACTCCCAGATTGCGTGCTCCGGGCGGTAGGCCTCGAATCCGGGCTCGCCTGTGCGCACAAAGTCCTGCAGCCACTGGGCCAGCGGCGTCCTGCCGAAGAGCGGACGCAGCTCCTCGCAGTGCAGGGCCGGGCCCGAGGATCGGGTAAATTCCACCATCCAGGTCTTCCCCGGAGCCTTCTCCGCCACTTCGGCCGCCCACCGGCGGATGATGGAATCGCCCACCATTCGGCCCATCGGGCGGTCCTTGTCCATGTGCTGCGCCACCTGATACCAGGGTGTGAAACCGTTGCGGGGAAAGCCGAAGCGCGGCGCCGCATAGCGCAGGATGAGGGCACGGAAAGGGGAGCGGTCGACCTTCTGCGTGGCTGGGATGTTGTAGAACTCGTCGCGGGTGCTGGCGAGGATGAGGGGGACGTCGGCAAGCTGCCCACACTCCAGCGGGGTGGGGCCCAGCGCCATATCGAGGCTGTACTTCTTGCGGAACTTGGCGTAGCCGGCGGCGAGCTCCTCCTGGCTCATCGCCGCCAGGGAGGAACGCGTGATGGGCTTCTTCATCACCTGGCGCAGAGTGGCGCTGCGCTCCTCGAAGGTTTCGCGCGGAAAGCCCGGGGACAGAGCTAGCGCTCGCCGAAACGCCCCTCGGTAGTGGTCGCGCCGGCACAGCCACAGTACGGCGTTGGCGCCGGCGGACTGGCCCAAGATGGTGACGTTGGTGGGATCGCCGCCGAATGCCTCGATGTTGTTCTGGATCCATTCCAAGCCCAACTGCAGGTCCTCGATGGCGCGGTAGCGGTCGGGCTCGTCATCACGAAAACGGGCAAGCCCCGGCAGACCCACACGATAACCGAGTTGCACGTGGACGATGCCCGCCTGCGCGGTCGGCGTGCCCTCCGCGCGGGGATCCTCGTGGGAGCCGTGCTCGTAGCGGCCGCCGTGGATATAGACCAACGTCGGCGCCAGGGACGTCGCGCGGTTGCTGGGCGCGGGGGCGGTGATGGTCAGCGCGATCTTCTCCGGGTGAGGGGTGCGCGCATCCTGGTCACGTGGCGGTGCGGGTTCGGGGTTCTCAAAATCCCCGGGGATGTGGGAGTACTCGATGGAATGGAAATGGGCCACGTCCTCATCGAGGTAGCCGGTGATGGTGCCCGCGGGGCAGGTGACGGTGAAAGGTGCACGGCTCATGCACAACAGGCTACCCTGAGGGCATGGAATGGCTCGTGCAGGCGCCGGTGTGGGTGCAAATGGCGGTGCTCGCCGTCACGGCGGTGCCGGCCGCAACCGTCATGGGGTGGCTCCTGATGTGGGCAATCGACCGGGTGTATTCGTGGCTTGTGCCCGTGACTAGGATGAAGAACCATGACTCCCGATGATCACCGCGAAGGCCTGTGGGACCCCGAGCGCTCCGAACACGTCCACCGCAAGCGGGCACTGCCTAAATCCCGAGTGAGCGTGACCCTGTGGCTGATGATCGCGCTCATCGTCGTGGTGGCAGTGGTGGGCGTCGTCCTTTAAAGGGACGACGCTTTAGCGTTCGTCCCCTGGCCTCTTGGCGGCTTGGGCGAGGCGCTGGTAGAGCTCCTGCTTCGGTAGATCCTCCAAGAGGACTGGCTCGCCGGCGGTATTGCACAGCGGGATACACCAGTTGGGGTACTGGTCCTTCGTCGTGCCCGGTTGGTTCTGTGCGCGCACGTCACCGACCATATCCACCACGTTGGTCACCGTCAGTGCCGAGGGAGTTCCCGCAACATAGCGGTGCAGGGCAACCAGCACGTCCTCTTCGTTCTCGCGATTGTCCAACATGCCATAGGCCTGCAGATTATCCTTGACCTCTTCCTGCCACGCGCGGTCCTCGGCCTCTTCTTCCGCCACCGGGCGGGTCAGCAGACCCAGGCGGGCGCGCAGTGCGATGTGATCGCCGCGCAGGAAGGCGAGCGTTGGCGGCAGATCGTGCGTGCCCACCGAGGACATCGCCATGTGGCGGTACTGATCCTGCGGGCGCGGGGTGGGGCCTTCGTTGGCGTGCTCAAACCAGATGATCGTGGTGCCAAGTACTCCCATGTCCTGCAGGGCATTCTGGACCCAGGGTTCCAGGGTGCCCAGGTCCTCGCCGACGAGGACCGCGCCGGCGCGTTCGGCCTCGAGCGCGAGGATGCCGAGCATGGCTTCCCAGTCATAGGTCACGTAGGTGCCGTTGAGTGGGGTGGACTGGCGCGGGATCCAGTACAGGCGGAAAAGGCCCAGCACGTGGTCGACGCGCAGACCGCCGGCGTTGCCCAGCATCGTGCGCAGCAAATCGCGCCACGGCTCGTAGCCGGCTTCTGCCAGACGGACCGGGTGCCACGGCGGCTGCGACCAGTCCTGGCCCTGCTGGTTATAGTCATCCGGCGGAGCACCCACCGAGCACTGGGGAGCCAGGTACTCGGAGAGGTTGACAGCATCGGCACCAGCGGGGTGGATGCCCACGGCCATATCGGTGATAAGCCCGATGCTCATGCCGGCGTCGAGCGCGCGGCGCTGGGCGGCATCCAGCTGCTCATCGCAGAGGAACTGCAGCCAGGAATAGAACTCGGCTAAGTCGTTGACGTCGAGGCTCAGCGCGTGGCGGCGACCACTGTGGCGCGAGAGTTCAGTCTCTGCACACCACAGCGCGAAATTGCGCAGGCCGCGGCCCTCGCGGCGCTGGTACTCGCTGAAGGCGGTGCGGCGCTCCGGGGTCATTCCCTGGTTGAAGAGCTCCTGCAGCACCTGCAGCTTGGCCTCGAAGATGGAATCGCGGTCGATCTCTTCGGCAGACCGGTTGCGCTCGCGGAACTCGGCGGCGAGCTCGGCGACGTCCTCCTGAAGCTCCGGGCTGAGCTGTTTCAGCTCCGGAATATCCTCGATGCGGATGTAAATCGGGTTGATGAAACGCCGCGTGGTGGGCAGGTAGGGCGAATCCTCCACAGGCGGGATTGGCTCGCCCGCGTGCAGCGGGTTGATAAGGAGGAAGTCATAATCCGGAGCCAGTACCTCCGCGAGCTCGGCTAGATCTCCGAAATCGCCCATGCCCCAGGACTTCTCGGAGCGCACCGAATACAACTGCGCCATCGCGCCCGCGGCGGGGCGCTCGAGGAAGCGATCTGCTGTGCTCAGATGGTTCGGCACGACGATGAGCGGGCATTCGTGTTCGCCGATGCCGGGCGAGGATAAGTGCAGCTTGTGGAAACCTAAGGGCAGGTCACCGGGGACGTGGAAGCTGGCCTCGCCCCACATGGTTCCGGCGACGTCGGCAGCCGGGGCGTTGTTCGGATCCTGGTAAGTCGGCCGCGTCTCGCCGTTTTCCAGCTCGATGGTGACGGTGACGGGGTCGCCGTCGTGGACGTGGACGACGAAAGACTTTTCGGCACCCTCGCGGGCCACCACGCACGGCGGCAGCGGGCGGGAGGCGCGCTCGAGATAATCCTCGAACAGGGCTTGGGTTAGCTCCTCATCGTCCGGACGGTCGGAGATAGAGACGCCGAGTGCGCGCAGCGTATAGGTAATTGTTTCCTCGCTGACGTACACGGGCTGTCCGTTCTGGGCGGTGTACTCGCAGGCCACGCCGTGGCGTTGGGCAAGTTCTTGAAGCAGATCACGGGTAGTCACATCCCCCAATTGTGCCACGCCCTCCCTGCGCGCGGGAGAAATCCGGTTGGTAGAGTGGGCTGGAATTTAATTTTTGTGGGAAAGGACACAACTGTGACTTTGAATGAAGCGCATACGAAAGCGGAGTTCGAGATCAAAGACGGGGAGACCTGCCTTACCGCCATGATGGCTACGGCACACGCCCGCCCACATGGCGTGCTGTTTACCCGCCCCGCGAACTACGAGTGGGTCAACGTCACCGCCAAAGAGTTCGTGGAAGAGGTCTACGCGGTGGCCAAGGGCCTCATCGCTTTCGGCGTGGAGCAGGGAGACCGCGTGGCTCTTATTTCTACCACCCGCTACGAGTGGTCCCTGTTGGACTATGCCATCTGGGCCGCCGGTGCTATCTCCGTTCCGGTGTACCCGTCTTCATCGATGTCACAGGTCCAGTGGATCATTGAGGATTCCGGCGCGATCCTCGCCATTACGGAAACCCGCGAGCACTCCGAGCTGGTTAAGCACCTGAAGCTGCAGGAGGATGGCACCCCGCAGCTGCACGGCTCGCCCTCCCAGCTGCGCCGCGTGCTAGAGATTAACTCTTCGGCCATCGATACGCTGAAGTTTGAGGGACGCGACATCAGCGACGACACCGTCGACCAGCGCATCGAAGCCACGAACACCGATGACGTCGCCTCGCTGGTCTACACCTCTGGCACCACCGGTCGCCCCAAGGGCTGCATGCTGACCCACCGCAATTGGCTGGCAGAGGCGCGCGGCCTGCTGACCAACCCCATTGGTGCCATCGCCGTGCCGGGTGCGCACGTTTTGACCTTCCTGCCTTTGGCACACGTCTTTAGCCGCGCGGTGTCACTGGCGGTCACCATCGGCGGTGCCTCCCAGAACCACTGGTCCGATTTCGGCACCATCACCATCGAATTCGCGCGCTCCCGCCCGAACCTGATCCTCGGCGTGCCGCGCGTGTTTGAGAAGGTACGCAACGGCGCGTCCGCGAAGGCCCACGCCTCCTCCGCATTCAAGGGTGCAATCTTCGACCAAGCTGAAAAGGTCGCCATCGAATACTCCAAGGCGCTGGATACTCCGGAGGGGCCTAACCGAGTCCTCAAGGCCAAGCACAAGGCCTTTGACAAGCTGGTCTATTCCGCCATCCGCCAGGCGATGGGCGGCGAGGTCAAGTACTGCATCTCCGGTGGTTCGGCCATCTCGCAGGACTTGCTGCACTGGTACCGCGGCATCGGCGTGACCATCTACGAGGGCTATGGCCTGACGGAGACCGCAGCGGCTGCCGCCGTGGACTTCGTGGACCAGTCCATCGGTACCGTCGGCCCGCCGCTGGGTGGAACGACGCTGCGCATTAACGACGACGGCGAAATCATGATCAAGGGAGATATCGTCTTCAAGGGCTACTGGCAGAACGAGGAAGCCACCGAGAACTCCCTGCAGGACGGCTGGTACAACACCGGCGACCTGGGTGAAATCGATGAGGACGGCAAGCTCGTTATCACCGGCCGCAAGAAGGACCTCATCGTCACCGCCGGCGGCAAGAACGTCTCGCCGGGGCCGATGGAAGATATCCTGCGCTCCCACCCGCTGATTTCCCAGGCCATGGTGGTCGGCGACGGCAAACCCTTCATCGGCGTCTTGCTCACCCTCGATGAGGACGCGCTCAAGCGCTGGAAGGCCGATCACAACATTTCCGCGACCAAGGGCATGCGTGAGGTAGCTGCTGATCCGGCACTGCGCGCGGATATTCAGGACGCCATCAACCAGGTCAACGCTACGGTCTCCCACGCCGAGGGCATTAAGAAGTTCGTCATCCTCGACCAGGACCTCACCGAGGAAAGCAACGAACTCACCCCCACGATGAAGGTGAAGCGCTATGTCGTGGCGCAGCGCTACGCAGCGGACATTGAGCGCCTCTACGCCGGCAAGAAATAAGGCTGGATGGAGTCTGTGAATTCCTTCGGAGTGTCGCGCAGACCCACGGGAGAATCTCTAATAGAGTCAGCGGGGTCAGAAAAACTCTAAACCTCAACTAGAGGTTCTCGCGGAAAGGGCAGCCTATGCACAAAATCGCAGCCGAGCTGCGCCACCGTGAGCTGACCCAAGAAATCTATAACATCGGCGACGAAGTCGTTGACTACATTGAGCACCTCATCGAGGCCATCGAGGACTGGGATGATGAACTCTCCCTCGACTGCTTGGCTGAGCTGGGGGACATCGTCGAGGACGCCCGCGTGGATTCCGGGCGTTGTGTCGGCGAACTCATCGGCCTGCGCCACGCGCTGGTCTCCGGGCTGAAGTCCGGCACCATCTCGGCTGCCTCCTCCGGCGACAACGACGTTGAGGAACCGAAGCAGCTTACCGCCCGCGCGCTCGCTGAGGGCCTGCCCATCTCCGGCCCGCCCGTTGTGGTTTCGGAGCTGGCAGAAACCCTGCGCGGCCGCACCGCCGCGGTGGCCGCCTACCTGCGCGAGCTGGTTGAGTACGTGCTGGCGCAAACCGACGCCGTGGCCCGCAACCTCGATGTGGTCTCCCTGCCGAACCTGTACAAGCGCGCCGGCGAGTCCGCGCTCATTGCAGTGCAGGCCTGGCGCCACACCGTCGTTGAGGCACACCCCGCCTTCGTGCGCACCATGCGCGGGCATAACCCGCCGCCCTTCCTGGAGGAGCGCGCGCGTATCGACGCCGTTGTTGCCCGTGTGCGCGCCAAGCGTCAGAAGAAGGCCGCCACGACTGCCTAGTCGCCGCATCACAGACTTCCTTGTTGCCAACACACAAGGATTACCTAAGAAAAGCGCCACCGAGATTCCCTCTCTCGGTGGCGCTTTTCGCTGTTAGCGTGTCACGTCTAGCTTCGTGTGCCACGCCTAGCTTTCCGTGTCACGCTTAGCTTCGTGTTCCCCCGTTTAGCGCGTAAGCGCTAGACCCCCGGGTTCTTCGACGCCGGCACGGCCTGGTCCAGCTGCTCCGTAATCTGCGGCCACAGCTGGCCCATGATGTCATCCCAGGTGAGGATCCACACCGTCTTGTCCTTGGTGGGCTTGCCCACGACGACGAGCTGCTCGTTGCGGGCGCGCATCTGGTCCAGAGTCTTCTGCACGGTGGAGGAGGAGCCCACCGCCAGTGCGGGGCGGGAGAAATCCAGCACCGGTGTTTCCGGGTCCGCGAGCAGGGTATCGCGCACATGGACGATGCGGGGGATGCGCGAGGTACGCGGGTAGACCAGCACGCGCATGATGGACTTGCGTACCACCAAGTCGTGGAGTTCGGCCACCGTGGCATCGGAGGATAGCGGCAGGATTTCCGAGCCGTGCTCGCGGGCCAACTGGGCCGCGGTGGAGGCTTCCAGCTCGATGACGCCAGTGATCTGGTTCGCGGAGTCGTCGTCAAGCGTGCCCGTCAGGCGCGAGTGCTCGACTAGGTGGCGCAGGGTCTCCGCGTCGTAGCCGGCCGCACCAGCGCGGTCGACGGGCTCCTCGCCGGTCATCGTTACCAGCTTGTTGGCCATCTTGTTGATCCAGATCAATAGTGGGCGGAAGAGCCAGATGAAGCCGCGGGCGGGCACCGCGATGAGCTGGAGGGCGGTCTCCGGGTGAGCAATGGCCCAAGACTTCGGCGCCATCTCACCGATGACCAGGTGCAGGAAGGTCACGACGAAAAGGGCCAGCAGGAAGGAAACGACGTCAGCAACGCCCAGCGGCAGGCCAAGGGCCTCCAGTGGCGTCATCAACAGGTGATGGACCCACGGCTTGGTCACGGCACCCAGGACGAAGGTCGCGGCGGTAATGCCCAGCTGGGCGCCGGCCAGCATGATTGTCAGCTCATTGAGCGAGCGCAGGCCTGCGCGCGAAGCCGCCGAGGATTCCGCGGTTTCCTCCAAACGGTTGCGGCGCGCGCCCATGAGGGAGAACTCGATGACCACGAAGAACGCGGAAGCGGCGATGATGAGAACAGTGATAAGGAGGTTGAACCACCAGGTATCAGTCATTAGTCATCGTCTCCTTCCGGGAATTCCTCCACTAGCTCGAGTGCCAGGACGGAGGGTACGTGGCGGTCGATTTCCTCGACGCGCACGTTGAGCGTGCGGATGGGGGCTTCGTCGCCGTCGACCCAGTCTTCCGGCTCGGCCTCAAGCTCGATGGAAAGCTCTTCGCCTTCTTCCGGCAGCGTTCCGGAGTGCGCGATGAGCAGGCCGGCGACGGTTTCGAAATCGCCCTCTGGCAGGTCGTGGCCGATGGCGCGCTCCACCTCGTCGATGGGCGTGTCACCGTCGACGATCCAGTGCGTCTCGTCCTGCTCAGTGATTTCCTCGGTTTCTTCGAGGTCGTGCTCGTCGGTGACATCGCCGAGGATTTCCTCGGCCAAGTCCTCCATGGTCACGATGCCCACGAAGCCGCCGTATTCGTCGATGACGCAGGCGAGTTTCTCGTCGGCGTCGCGAAGCTCCGTGACGACGTCGGGAAGCGGCATGAGCTCCGGCACCACCACGGGATCTTTCATAATCTCGCGGGCCGGGGTAGCAGGAGGCAGCTCGGTGCCCAGCACATCGTAGAGGTGCACCACGCCGATGGGATTGTGTTCATCGTCGATGATGGGGTAGCGGGTGTGGTTCTCCGACATCATCTCGCGCACCTCGCCGATGGTGGTTTCGGGCTCGATGACATCCACGCGCGAGCGCGGAATCATGGCGTGTCCCACGTCGTGTTCGGGGAAGTCGAGGAGGCGGTCGAGCACCAGGTAGGTGTCCTCATCCAAGTCGCCGGCCTCGTGGGAGGCATCGACGATGGACTCCAAGTCATCGGTGGTGGCAGAAGAATCGACATCCTCCACCGGCTCGATGCCGAATAACTTGAGCAGGGCATTGGAGGAATACTCGAAGAAGTGGATGAGCCAGCCAAAAATCTTGAGGTACCACATCGTCGATGCGGACAGCCACAGCGCTGACTTCATGGGGGCTGCGATGGTGTAGTTCTTCGGGAAGAGCTCGGCGAAGAGCATGGTGAGAACCGTCGAAATAGCAAGCGCCGCCACGGTGCCTACCGCGACGGATACACCCGTGGGCACGCCCACGCCGCCCAGCAGCTGGCCCAGGCCTTGGCCCACGAGGGGCTCGGCCACATAACCGATGAGCAGGCCGGTAATCGTGATACCCAGCTGCGCGCCGGAGAGCATGAAGGATGTCTTTTGCGTGATCTTTAAGGCGCGCTCCGCGGGCTTATCCCCAGTCGCTGCGCGCTGGCGCAGCTGCGTGCGGTCCACCGACATGAAGGCGAATTCCTGCGCCACGAAGTAGGCGTTGGCCACGATAATGAGAGCGATGACGGCGAAACCCGCCACAATCATCAGGATGGCAGATAACACGGCTTACCCCACCGCCTTAAGGAGGCGGCGGGGACATCGACTCGGAGGTTCCACTTAAAAGAGGCCTTTCTTCACTATCGGGGTTGCAAATCTGCACTATAGACTACCGCTTTAACGGCGCTGTCGGATACTTTGTTCCCATGGATCCCTTTGGTCTCTACATTCACGTTCCTTTCTGCGCCTCCCGCTGCGGTTACTGCGACTTCAACACCTATACCCCGGGTGAGCTGGGAGGGGATCTGACCAGCGATTATCTGGCTGCGCTGGAGAAGGAACTGGAGATGGCGGCGGCGCAGGTGGGGCGCGAGGCCGAAACGGTTTTTATCGGTGGCGGTACGCCGAGTCTGCTGGGTGCTGAGGGGCTGGGCCGTGTCTTGTCGAAGGTCCGCGATACCTTTGGCCTCGCCCCGGACGCGGAGGTCACCACGGAATCCAACCCGGAATCCACCTCGCCGGAGTACTTCGCTGGGCTTCTCGACGCCGGCTTCACCCGCCTTTCCCTGGGCATGCAATCCGCCTCCCCGGGGGTGCTCGCCGTGTTGGAGCGAGCCCACACGCCGGGCCGGGCCTTCGATGCTGCGCGCGAGGCCATCGCCGCGGGCTTCGAGCACGTCAACCTGGACATGATTTATGGCACGCCGACAGAAGAAGATGCCGACGTTGCCCTGACGCTGGAGCGTGCCCTGGAGACCGGGGTGGATCACATCAGCGCGTATTCGCTCATCGTGGAGGATGGCACGCGTATGGCCCGCAAGGTATCGAAGGGCCTGCTGCCAGCACCGGATGAGGACGTGCTGGCCCGGCGCTATGGGATGATCTCTTCCACGCTCGAGGCCGAAGGTTTCGAGTGGTATGAGGTGTCCAACTGGGCCAAGCCGGGCGGGGAGTGCCAGCACAACCGCATCTACTGGGTGGACGGCAATTGGTGGGGCGCGGGCCCGGGCGCGCATTCGCACCTGGGCAACGAGCGCTTCTTCAACGTGAAAAACCCGCGGACTTACATTAAGGCCGTGGGCGAGGGGGAGCTGCCCATCAAGGAGCGCGAGCAGCTCAGCGCCGCCGACCGCCACACCGAGCGCATCATGCTGGGCCTGCGCCTGCGCGAGGGCATCCCGGCGTCCTGGCTCGCGCCGGCCGCCGAGCCCGTGGCCGCGCGTTTCATCGAGCGCGGCCTGCTCGAGCGTGCCGGTGAGCGCCTCCGCGTGACCAAGGCGGGCCGCCTGCTCGCGGATGGCATCATCACTGACCTCCTCGTCGCTGAAGACACCGCCCGCTAGGGGCTTGTCCCGCCTGCGGGCCGACCTCCGAGTCCGCATCAGCTGGCTGATTAGCGGCCTGCATCGATGCTCGAAGATGGTTCCAGTGGAAAGGCTCCAGTCATAAGGTTTGTTTGGGGGCAAACAAACCTTCCTTGGGCTGCAAGAAGGTTCGTTTGGGCACAGGTAAACCGTATGACCCGAACCATTTGAGTAGAACCACTTGGAAGCGGCGGTGAACTACCTGCCCGTAGTCGTTGATTTCCACAGCTTTTCCACCCCTGACCGCCAGAACGGATAGCCTTAAAGACATGTCTAGCTCCACCGATGCCCGCCGCCAAGAAGTCCTGCGCGCCATCGTCGCGGACTACATCGCCTCGCAATCGCCCGTCGGCTCCAAGGCCCTGCTCGAGCGCTACCAGCTGGGCGTGTCCTCGGCGACGATTCGCAATGACATGGCCGTGCTCGAAGCCGAAGGCCTCATCGCCCAAGAACACGCCAGCTCCGGGCGCGTGCCCACGCAGAAGGGCTACCGCCAGTTCGTCGACACGCTGCATGACGTCAAGCCGCTCTCCAAGGCCGAGCGCCGCGCCATGCTCACCTTCCTCGAAGGCGGCGTGGATTTGGAAGACGTGCTGCGCCGTTCCGTCCAGCTGCTGGCCCAGGTGACCAAGCAAGCCGCGGTAGTGCAGATGCCCAACCTCAAGGTCTCCCGCGTCAAGCACTGCGAGGTCGTAGCTTTGTCACCGGTGCGCCTGCTGCTGGTGCTGATTACGGATAATGGGCGCGTCGATCAGCGCAATGTGGAGCTCGATGATGTCATCGACCCCGAGCAGACCCACCGCCTGCGCGATATCCTCAACACCGCCCTGGAGGGCAAGACGCTCACCGATGCTTCGGCGGAGCTGGCCGCGCTTGTCGACGACTCCCCAGTCGACATCCGCCCCCACCTCCTCAAAGCAGCCACCACGCTGATTGAAACCCTCGTGGAGCAGCCCTCCGATCGCCTGATCATGGCGGGAACCTCCAACCTCACCCGCGTGGCCCTACCGGAGGGCCTGCCGTCGATCATCGAGGCCCTAGAAGAGCAGGTCGTGGTGCTGAAATTGCTGGCGCGCGTGCCAGACCTGGGCAATGTTTCGGTCTCCATCGGCGAAGAAAACGAGGCCGATGAGCTGCGCCAAACCTCCGTCGTGGCCACGCGCTATGGATTCGGCACCGGCTCGGAGGCCGCAGCACTCGGCGGGCTCGGTGTGGTGGGGCCGACGTATATGGACTACTCGGGAACAATCTCCAAGGTCTCTGCCGTTGCACGCTATGTGAGTGAAATTCTGGCGGGCGAGTAAGCTGGCCCGTCGGATTAGATTTAGCATCAACGAGATATAGAAGGATGACAGTACGTGGCTCGTGACTACTACGGCATTCTTGGTGTAGAAAAGTCGGCGTCGGATGCCGAGATTAAGAAGGCCTACCGCAAGCTGGCGCGCAAGTACCACCCGGACGTGAACCCGGGCGATGACGAGGCCGCGGAGAAGTTCCGCGAGGCTTCCCTTGCGCAGGAGGTTCTGCTGGATCCGCAGAAGCGCCGGGTTGTGGACATGGGTGGTGACCCCATGGAGGAGCGCGCAGCCCAGGGCGGCGGCTTTGGTGGTTTCGGTGGCGGCGGCCTCGGGGATATCTTCGCCGAGTTCTTCGGCGGGGGAGCTGCCTCCCGCGGTCCGCGTTCCCGCGTGCAGCCGGGCGATGATGCGCTCCTGCGCACCACCATTACCCTCGAGGAGGCCTATAGCGGCGTTAAGCAGCAGGTTAAGGTCGATACCGCTGTGATCTGTGACCGCTGTGAGGGAACCGGTTCCGAGTCCAAGTCCAAGCCGGTGACCTGTGATCACTGCGGCGGCATGGGCCAGGTCCAAGAGGTCCAGCGCAGCATGTTGGGCAACATGATGACCACCCGCGATTGCCCGAAGTGCTACGGCTTCGGCGAAGTAGTCACCGATCCTTGTGGCCACTGCGGCGGTGATGGCCGCGTGCGCAAGCGTCGCGATATTACGGTGAATATCCCCGCCGGCATTGGTGATGGCATGCGCATCCGCATGGCGTCCCAAGGCGAGGTCGGCCACGGCGGCGGCCCCGCTGGCGACCTGTACGTTGAGGTGCACACCGAGCCGCACCCCGTCTTCGAGCGCAACGCCGATGACCTGCACCTGACCGTGCGCGTGCCCATGGTGGATGCCGCGCTGGGTGCTTCGTGCACCGTCGAGCAGCTCGACGGCGAGGAGCTCACCATCGATATCGCGCCGGGCACCCAGCCGGGCGAGTCCATCACCCTCCAAGGAAAGGGCATGCCGCGCCTGCGCACCGACGGCTTTGGCAACCTCCACGCCCACGTGGATGTTGTTGTCCCGACTGACCTGGATAAGAAGACCCGCGAGGCACTGGAGAAGGTCCGCGCCGCCGGCCACGGCGGCACCGAGGTCCACCACGCCGGGGATGGCCAGGGCGAATCCCTCTTTAGCCGCTTCCGCGATAAGTTCCGCCGCTAATGTCTCTGCCCGTCTTCCTCCACCCGGATCTCTCCCTCGCTGAGGTTGGCCAGCCGGTGGGCCTCGAGGGTGCGGAGGGCCGCCACGCGGTCACCGTCAAGCGCATGGGACCAGGGGAGCACCTGGTCCTGATCGATGGGTCCGGGCGCCGCGCCACCGCGACCATCACCGATACGCAGGGCAAGGACACGCTGGCCGCGCTTGTCGACGACCTCGCGATCATCCCCGAACCCTCCCCGCGCGTCATCGTGGTCCAGGCCATCCCGAAGTCGGAGCGCTCCGAGCTCGCCGTCGACCTGGCCACCCAGGCCGGCGCGGATGAGATCATCGCCTGGCAGGCAGACCGCTGCGTGTCCAAGTGGGATGCCAAGAAGGCCCCGAAGGCGCTAGCCAAGTGGGAATCTGCTGCCGTGGCAGCCGCCAAGCAATCGCGCCGCGCGCGCGTGCCGGCCGTGCGCGGCCCGCTGACCACCCGCCAGCTGTGCCAGGAAATCTCCGGTGCTCGCGCGCTGGTCCTCCACGAGGACGCCGAGGCTCGGCTCAAGGATCTTGCTGACCTCGACTCCGCCGAGACCATCTACCTGCTGGTGGGCCCGGAGGGCGGCATCGGCGCGGAGGAACTAGCCCGCCTACAGGACGCCGGTGCGACGGCGATCCAGTTGGGGCCGGAGGTGTTGCGGACGGCGTCGGCAAGCATGGTGGCGTTGGCCAGCATCGGCACCCTGACCGCGCGCTGGTAGCCTTTTTAGCGTGCCTATTATCACCACCAAGTTTGATCTCGATTCCGCCTACCTCGCCACGGTGCTCGGTCCGGCGGACGATAACCTGCGCGTTTTGGGCAACCTCGTGGGCGTGGACCTGTTCGCTCGCGGCACCACAGTCACCGCCGCCGGCCCAGACTATGAGGTGGCCCGCGCACGCAAGGTCTTAGAGGAGCTCGAGGCGATTGCCCGCCGTGGGCATCCGGTGAGCACCGATACCGTTAAGCACACTCTGGACCTTGTCACGGTGGATGCTCCCGCTTCCGTGTCTGAGACGCTCGCGGCTGATATTGTCTCGCGCCGCGGTAAGGCCGTGCGGCCGAAGACTCTTGGGCAGTCGCGCTATGTGCAGGCCATCGATGAGAACACGATTGTCTTCGGTATCGGTCCGGCCGGTACCGGTAAGACCTACTTGGCGGTGGCGAAAGCGGTGCAGGCCCTGCGCGCCAAGCAGGTCAGCCGCATTATCTTGACCCGCCCGGCCGTGGAAGCGGGGGAGAAGCTGGGCTTTCTGCCTGGCACTTTGAACGACAAGATTGACCCCTACCTGCGCCCGTTATACGACGCTTTGCGGGACATGATCGATCCGGAGATGATTCCAAAGCTCATGGAGGCCGGGATCATTGAGGTCGCACCCCTGGCCTATATGCGTGGCCGCACGCTCAACGATGCCTTCGTCATCCTTGACGAGGCCCAAAACACCACACCGGCGCAGATGAAGATGTTCCTGACTCGTTTGGGATTTGGCTCGACCATCGTGGTAACCGGCGATATTTCCCAGGTGGACTTGCCCGGTGGTCAGGTCTCGGGTCTGCGCCTGGTGCGCCGCATCCTGAAGGATGTGCCGGATATCCACTTCGCGGAGCTGGGCTCTGCTGATGTGGTGCGCCACCAGCTGGTCGGGCGCATCGTGGAGGCCTACGATAACTTTGCTGAGCAGGAGGAGAAGAAATGAGCATTGAATTCATCAACGAGTCCGGTTATGACGGCGTCAACGAGGAGATGCTGATCGACGTCTGCTCTTATGCCCTCGGCCGCCTCGACGTGAATCCGGATGCCGAGTGCACCATTACCGCGGTGGATCTAGATACCATCGCGGAGCTGCACGTGCGCTGGATGGACCTGGAAGGCCCGACCGACGTTATGAGCTTCCCCATGGATGAGCTCACCCCGGGCGCTACCGGCGGGCGCCCCGACGCCGCGGAGGCAGGACCGGCCATGCTGGGTGATATCGTGCTCTGCCCGGAGTTTGCCCAGCGCCAAGCCACCGCGGCCGGCCACTCCTTGGGCCACGAGCTGGCTTTGCTGACAGTGCATGGTTGCCTGCACCTGTTGGGTTATGACCACACCACCGCGGCGGAGGAAAAAGAAATGTTCGGCCTGCAGAATGAGCTGTTGGCGGACTGGTACGAAGACCTGGCAGCACGCGGCGTGAGCTACCAGCCCAAGCCTTCTGGTCCGAAGGCTTTCCCGGATGCGGCCGAGCGCGCCGAGCTGGACAAGGAAGTTCCCGGCGGCGGAATCTAAAGCGACTCGGCAAGGGTTTAGCGCCACTCCTGACACGGCCACGCTAAAACAGTTTCTTTGCTTAAATGAGGCCAATCGTTGAGGTGCTGCGTGGGGCGTAGCACAATAGGGGATTATGAACATCCTCTCCATTCAGTCCCACGTCACCTTCGGCCACGTGGGCAACTCCGCAGCAGTCTTTCCACTTCAGCGCGCTGGCCATGAGGTGTGGCCGATTCACACGGTGAACTTCTCCAACCACACCGGTTATGGCGATTGGGGCGGGCCGATGATCCCGGCGGAAGAGGTCACGGCGATTGTGGACGGCATCGAGAAGCGCGGCGCCTTCCCGCGCATTGATGCGATTTTGTCTGGATACCAGGGCGGTCCGGACATCGCCGGCGCCATCGTGGATGCCGTGAACCGCATCAAGGCTGTGAACCCGAGTGCCCTTTACGCCTGCGACCCGGTGATGGGCAACGCCAAGTCCGGCTGCTTCGTCTCCGATGAAATCCCGCCGCTGCTGCGCGATAAGGTCGTTCCGGTCGCGGACATCATCACTCCGAACCAGTTTGAGCTGGGCTACCTGACGGACTCCGAGGTCGGCACCTTGGAGCAGACCCTCGCCGCGGTGAAGCGCGCTCAGGAGATCGGACCGAAGACTGTGCTGGTGACCTCGGTGCAGCGCCCGGAGACCAGCGAGGACGAGATTGAGATGCTCGCCGTTGATGGCGAGCGCGCCTTCCTGGTCACTACCCCCAAGCTGCCGTTCAAGCGCAACGGCTCGGGCGATGTCACGGCCTCGCTTTTCACCGGCCACTACGTGGAGACGCATGATGCGAAGGAAGCGCTCAAGCGCACCGCGTCTTCCGTCTTCGACTTGCTGCAGAACACCTACGAGGCGGATTCCCAGGAGCTGCTACTCATCGAGTCGCAGGATGCCTTCGCTCACCCGCAGCTGCAGTTCCAGGTCGAGGAGCTCTAGCTTTCACGCCTCTTTCGCTGCCCGCGCGCCTTTGCAGCCTTGGGCTCTGTCTGGTTCTCTTGGTCTCGCGCATCAGCCTGAGTCTTGGTCTTGCTTGGTCTCGCGCGCCAGTCTGATCCTTGGCCCGCACAAGGCGTCCGGCAAATGGCATCCCGCAGAAGGCATCTGTCAGAAGGCGTTTTCAGGAGTGAAAACGCCTTTTGCGGCGTCCAGATGGCGTTTTTGCTACCAAAGACGCCTTTCGGAAGATGCCGTTTGCAAGATGCCATGTGGCGCAAGCTTTTTCGCAGTCAACATGCGGCGGATAACCTCGCGCCACCAACCTTCACCCGCACCTCGTTGCTGCTTTCGCGGCCCACCTTCAACGATGTCGTTTCCAGCTATAAGGTTCTACTCAAACGGTTCGGGTCAGAAGGTTCTCTTGGGGGCAAACAAACCTTCTGGAGGCCGCTAGATGGTTCGTTTGGGGGCAAGGAAACCTTATGACTAGAACCGCCTGACTCGAACCATCTGCAGGGCGGATGACCCCCGGAGGAGCACAGAAGGTCCCTTTAGTCTGGTCCCTTCGCACACTAAAGGGACCATTTAGCACGCGAAAACCGGCACCAGATGGTCCCTTTGCACAGAGAAGGGACCAGAGTAGAAGGACCAAACTACAAGGACCATCTGCCGGCGCATCGGCAGGAAGCTCTCGGGGCCGCACGTCGAGAGTCAGAGCAGCGCTTCACAACAAAAACGGGACTCGGCAGCTCGTGCGTTATGATATGAGGCAATATGAGCACTGATTTCGATGCCGCCTTCGCCGACCTGCCAGCCGAGGGCGAAGCCAACGCCGCCGACTATTCGCAATACACCGACACACCCGAGGGCTTCCGCTCCGGCTTCGTGTCCTTCGTCGGCCGCCCCAACACCGGCAAGTCCACCCTGACCAACGCCCTGGTGGGGCAGAAGATCGCCATCACGGCTGACCAACCCGAGACCACCCGCCACCCCATCCGCGGCCTGGTCCACCGCGAGGACGCGCAGATCGTCCTCGTCGACACGCCCGGCCTGCACCGCCCGCGCACTCTGCTCGGCGAGCGCCTCAACGAGGTCGTCAAAGACACCTATGCCGACGTCGACGTCATCGGCCTGACCATCCCCGCGGATGAGAAGATTGGCCCTGGCGACCGCTGGATCCTGGAGAACGTCCGCAAGGTCGCCCCGAAAACCCCCATCATCGGCATCGTCACCAAGCTGGACAAAGCCTCCAAGGACCAGGTTGGCGCCCAGCTGCTCGCCCTGCATGAGCTGCTCGCCGAAGAGAACCCCGATGCCGTGGTCATCCCAGTTTCCGCCACCGAGCGCGTGCAGCTGGATGAGCTGACCCAGGTCATCGTGGACCACCTGCCCGAAGGCCCCAAGTTCTACCCGGACGACCATGTCACCGACGAAGACCAGTCCAAGCGCATCGCCGAGCTCATCCGCGAGTCTGCGCTCTCCGGTCTGAAATACGAGCTGCCGCACTCGGTTGCCGTCGAGGTCGATGAGATTCTGCCTAGCCAGGAGCGCCCGGACGTCCTCAACGTCCACGCCATCCTCTACCTGGAGCGCCCCGGCCAGAAGCGCATCATCGAAGGCAAGGACGGCCGCCGCTTCCGCCGCATCGTGGGTACCGCCCGCAAGGAAATCATTCAGCTCCTTGGCCAAAACGTCTACCTTGACCTGCGTATTAAGGTGCTTAAGAATTGGCAGTCGGACCCGAAGGCGCTGGGCCGCCTGGGCTTCTAAAAGCCGGAGAACTTCCACATGCGCGAAAACTTCCGCGACCGCGCCCTTGTCATCCGCTCCTATGATTTCGGCGAGGCGGACCGCATCATCGTGCTCTTGACCCGCCACCACGGCCTCGTGCGCGGGGTGGCCAAGGGAGTGCGCCGCGCCAAGTCGCGCTTCGGCTCGCGCCTGCAGCTCTTCGTTAACCTCGACGTTCAGCTTTATCCCGGGCGTAACCTCTACACCATTTCCCAGGCCGATACCGTGGATTACTTCGGCGCGCGCATCATCGAGGACTACGAGCGCTATACCGCTGCGTGTGCTGCCCTCGAATCCGCCGAGCGCCTCGCCGCCGCTGATGCCCCCGGCGATCCCTACCTCTATGAGGCCTGCGTCGATGTCCTCGACAAGCTTCAGCACGGCGATCCGCTCATGCTTCTCGACGCCTTCCTTCTCAAAGCCATGTCCCACGCCGGCTGGGCGCCCAGCCTTTTCGATTGCGCCCAGTGCCAAAGACCCGGCCCGCACCACGCCTTCCACCCAGCCGTGGGCGGCGCCGCCTGCCACCAATGCCGCCCACCAGGCGCCGCCGAGGTAGACCCAGAAACCCTGCACCACATGTGGCTCATCGCCCATGACCACCCCAGTCAACCAACGAACGCCCAAGCCCAAGAGGCCCATCGCCTCACCCGCGCCCACCTGCAATGGCACCTCGAGCGCTCCGTTGGCGCGCTGGGGATCATGGAACAGTAGACTGTAATGCGTGATTACGCCTGACCCGAACCGAGTCCTTCATCCGCCCGCTATCCCGCAGGAGTTCCTGCCGCGCCACATCGCGCTGGTCATGGACGGTAACGGCCGCTGGGCAGAGGAGCGCGGCATGAAGCGCACCGAAGGTCACCGCCGCGGGGAAGCAGTGCTTCTCGACGTCGTCGATGCCTGCCTCGCCCTCGGCGTTCCCTACCTTTCCGCTTATGCCTTCTCCACCGAGAATTGGCGCCGCAGCGCGGAGGAAGTCCGCTTCCTCATGGGCTTTAACCGCGACGTGCTGCGCCGCCAGCGCCATTGGCTCAACGAGAGGGGAGTGCGCGTGGTCTGGGCCGGCCGCCGCCCGCGCCTGTGGCGCTCTGTGATCAAGGAGCTTGAGGCCGCAGAGGAGCTGACTAAGGACAACACCAAGATGACCCTGGTGATGTGCGTGAATTACGGTGGTCGCGCCGAGCTTGTCGACGGCATCCGGAAACTCGCCGAGCAAGTCTCCCGCGGCGAGCTGGACCCGCGCTCCATCAATGAGAAGACGGTCAGCTCGGTGATGTATGACCCCGATATGCCAGACGTGGATCTGTTCTTGCGCCCCTCCGGCGAGAAGCGCACCTCCAACTTCCTGCTGTGGCAGTCGGCTTACGCAGAGATGATTTACCAGGACAAGCTCTTCCCGGATTTCACTCCGGAAGACTTGTTCGCCGCGGTGGAGGAGTACGCGCGGCGTGACCGCCGCTTCGGCGGCGTCAAGTAGCGCGCGAGCTGTGTAGTGCTGTCAAGGGGGATGAAGATATCCTCGATGTGGCAGGAAAAGTGGCGTGTCTAAGACGCCGCGCGGCACTCGGCGCAGATGCCGAAGATTTCGGCATCGTGCCCGGTGAGCTCGAAGTCGTGCTCCTTGGCTACCGAGGAGGCCCACTCTTCAATCGGGCCGCCATCGATTTCTTCGGTGCGGCCGCATTTGGTGCACACCAAGTGGTGGTGGTGCGCATCGCTCTCGCAATGGCGGTAGAGGGTCTCGCCGGAGGGCATGTGGAGCGCGTCGACGGCTTCAATCTCCGAAAGTGATTGGAGCGTGCGGTAGACGGTGGTGAGGCCGACTTTCTGGTTACCGTCGATAAGCGCCTGGTGAATGTCCTTGGCGGAGACGAACTTGTCGAGACTGCGCAGGACCTCAACGACGGCGGTGCGCTGGCGGGTATTGCGAGCGCCGAGTTTGGGAATACTGTCGTGGATGGCCATGGGGCTTAGTTTATCAACACACTTCCATTAAGAGGTGGCCAGTGAGGCGTCGCGAAGCAAAGGCAGCACCTTAGGGGCCACCAAAGAGTAACGGACTTCACGGCCGGTGCGTTCACTGTCGACGATGTTCGCGCGCTTGAGAACCCGCAGGTGCTGGCTGATAAGCGGCTGCGATTTGCCGGTCGCGGCGACCAGCTCGTGGACGTAGTGGTCGCGCTCGGAGAGGCGCTGAATGATATCGATGCGCAATGGTGAATCCAAAGCGCTAATCACGGTGGCAGCCGCCGCCAGATCAAAGGAAAGGGTGTCAGTCTGGGTGTTGGTCACGCCATTCACCTTCAGTCATATCTATTGATGGAGAGTTAAAAAGAGAGCTATCGGTACTATAGCCGAAGAATGCGGAAATGTGTATAAAATGCACCACACTTTTGGGGTGAAGGCACGCGGCGATGAGGGGCACGCTAGACTAGGCCGCACTGTATAAAGACTGTCCCCTACCAGAGGAGTCCCATTAGCTATGGCATCCGTCATTGATACCGTCGTCAGCCTGTGTAAGCGCCGCGGCTTGGTCTACCAGGCAGGTGAAATTTATGGCGGTTCCCGCTCTGCGTGGGACTACGGCCCGCTTGGCGTCGAGCTCAAGGAAAACATCAAGCGCCAGTGGTGGCGCCACATGGTGCAGTCCCGCGATGACGTCGTGGGCGTCGATACGTCCGTGATCCAGCCACGCCAGGTGTGGGTGTCCTCCGGCCACGTTGAGGTTTTCACCGACCCGCTGGTGGAGTCCAAGCACACCGGTAAGCGCTACCGCGCGGACCACCTGATCGAGGCCTACGAGGAAAAGCACGGCCACGAGCCGGCCAACGGCCTGGCTGACATCAACGATCCGGAGACTGGCCAGCCGGGTGACTGGACCGAGCCGAAGGCCTTCTCCGGTTTGCTCAAAACCTTCCTGGGCCCCGTCGACGATGAGCAGGGTCTGCACTACCTGCGCCCGGAGACCGCGCAGGGCATCTTCGTGAACTTCAAGAACGTGATGACCTCGGCGCGTATGAAGCCGCCGTTCGGTATCGCGAACATCGGTAAGTCCTTCCGCAACGAGATCACCCCGGGTAACTTCATTTTCCGCACCCGTGAGTTCGAGCAGATGGAGATGGAGTTCTTCGTCAAGCCGGGCGAGGACGAAGAGTGGCACCAGTACTGGATCGACGACCGCTTCAACTGGTACATCGACCTGGGGATTAAGGAAGAGAACCTGCGCCTCTACGAGCACCCGCAGGAGAAGCTTTCCCACTATTCCAAGCGCACCGTGGACGTGGAGTACGCCTACAACTTCAAGGGCTCCAAGTGGGGCGAGCTGGAAGGCGTGGCCAACCGCACGGACTACGACCTCTCCGTGCACACCAAGGGTTCGGGCGAGGACCTGTCCTACTTTGACCAGGAGTCCGGCGAGCGCTGGACCCCGTACGTTATTGAGCCGGCTGCCGGCCTGGGCCGCGCCATGATGGCCTTCCTTATCGATGCCTACGACGAAGAGGAGGCCCCGAACGCCAAGGGCGGTACCGATAAGCGCGTGGTGCTGCGCCTGGACCGCCGTCTGGCTCCGGTCAAGGTGGCCGTGCTGCCGCTGTCGAAGAAGGAAGAGCTGTCCACCCCGGCCCGCGAATTGGCGAACAAGCTGCGCGCCAACTGGAACGTGGAGTTCGATGTCTCTGGTGCGATCGGCCGCCGCTACCGCCGCCAGGATGAGATCGGCACGCCGTTCTGCGTGACCTATGACTTCGACACCCTCGAGGACAACGCGGTCACCGTGCGTGAGCGTGACTCCATGGAGCAGGAGCGCGTCAAGCTCGACGAGCTTGAGGCTTACCTGGCCGCCCGCCTGGCTGGCTGCTAATGCATTACACCAGCTGGGACCGCAGCGACCGCCAGAATCCGGTCCTCCTCGTGGGGGAGGGGCCGGCGTCGTTGGGCATGTTCCAGGAACGCTCGGCGGACGTGGAAGGCGAGCACTGGCGGCTGGGCCTCGATGATCTGGGCGCGTCGGTGACCCTGGAAGACGACCGCGTCTACCGCCTGGCGGGCAATCCCAAGCGCGATAAGCGCTTGGAGGCCTCGCTGGACGGGCGCACCTTTGCCTTCATCAACGAGGCCGGTGGTGACTGGATTGTCGAGGACCACGAGGGGCTGAAGATTGCCCAGTTCTCCTCCAAGAACTCTGGTGTGCGCAAGGCCATCCTCGAGTTCGAGGGCGAGAATAGCGATGACTCCGATGACCTCAACCACTCGGAGATTGCGGCTCTGAGCTGGTTTACCCGCGTCATTTTGGAGGCTCGGACGCAGAAGACCGCGATCCCGATCATCGCGACGTTGCTGCTCATGACTATCGTCGCCATCATTGCGGTGTTCCTCTGATGCAACGCTGGGTGTGGCGCGATGGGGCGCTGGTGGATGGCGCGGGCGAGGTCATCGCCCGCGTGAGACCGACGGGCCTGCTGCTGCCCGGGACGGACACCACCATCGCCTTCGAGCACATCCCGGGCGCGCGCCGCTTTACCGTGCGCGGGCCCGACTTTTCCGCGGAACAGACCAGCTTCACAGTGAACAAGCTGCGCGCGATCTGCCAGGGCCGCGAGTACCTGCTTGAGCGCACGAATCCTTTCCGCCGCGAGCGCCGCATTCTCGCTCTGTCTGGCCCCGCCGCCGAGGTTGCCCGCACCACCCCGCGCGGCCGCGACCTCGAAGTTGCGGTGGGCGAGCTCCCCCTCACGGACGCCGCCTTCACCAGCTACTGTTGCCTGCTTCTCGACGGCTCCATCCGCCCCTTCCGCACCTAAGCCCACCTTCTGCAGCGCCGCCCATTTGTGCACCGAACCCCTACTTCGCACTGCTGCCCGTCAAAGCCCACTTCGCTTTCTTGCTGCCTGCCTGCTCGGCGCACGTCCCCTTCTTGCTTCCTGCCTGCTAGGCCGTGCTTTCCGCTCTCTCACAGATGGTCCTTCTGGTTTGGTCCCTCCACTCTGGTCCCTTATGAGTGCAAAGGGACCATGTGGCGCAGCTTTTCGCCTGATAGATGGTCCCTTTACTAGGCAAAGGGACCAGAATAAAGGCACCAAACTAAAGGGACCTTTCGCGATATAACCTGCACCGACATGCGAGTAGTGGAGTTTGTCTTCGAAGAGGAGCTCTCCGAGTGTGTTTGCTCGGCTTGGTATGCCGGTAGAGGGTTCGAGTCAGATGGTTGCAGTCATAAGGTTTGCTTGCCCCCAAACGAACCATCTAGCGCATTGCAGAAGGTTTACTTGCCCCCAAGTAAGCCGTTTGACTGCAACCATCTGAGGCGAACCGTTTGGCCAGAACCATGTGCATGACCGGTTTACACCAATCATGTACGTGCACCAATCCCGTATCCGTGGATCTACTTGGCCGACAATCGAGTCGGTATCCAACCGCCCGATGCGTGCAAGGACATTCGGCAGAAGGCATCCCGCAAACGGCATCCGACAGTCCGGCAGAAGGCATCTGGCAGATGGCATCTGTCAAAAGGCGCCTTTGGGGCTGAAAACGCCATGTAGAGGGTGCAAAAGGCGTTTTTAGCTGTGAAAACGCCTTCTAGAAGATGCCTTTTGCCAGATGCCTTTTGCAAGGAGCCTTGTGCGAGATGCCATGTGGGACCGCCCTGGTTATGAGATGCCGGGTGTGGGCCGCGGGTCTCGAGGGCTCGCGCGGGGAAGTGGGTGAAGCCGGCTGGGAGGAACTGGCGCGGGGAAGGGGAGAGGACGGGGAAGTGGGTGAAGACAGCTGGGAGGGCCTAGGTGCGGGGAGGGGGAGAGGGCGGCTAGAAGGAGCCGCCGCGGAAGCCACCTCCACCGCCGCCGCCCGAGAAGCCACCGCCGCCGAAGCTGCCACCACCGGAGAAGCCTCCGCCGAAACCGCCACTGTGGCCGCGGGAGCTGCCGCCACCGAGGATCTGGCCCAGCACCATGCCGGTGAGGATGTTGCCCGCGGCATCGGTGGCCTGGCGGCGCTGTTCTTGGCGGCGGTAGGCCTCTAGGTCTTCCTTCGCGCGATTGAGCGAAGTCTGCGCGGCAGTCGCGGCATCGCGGGAGTAGTTGAGGGCCGCGCGCAAGTCCTTCGAGGCGGAGTTCTGGGCTTGGGCGAAGAGGCGGGTGGCATCGGCAAGAGCCACACGCGCATCGGGGCCCACCACGCGGCCACGCGAGGAGAGCAAGTCCTCAGCTGCCTGGATAGCGGACTCGGCCGCGGCAATCTGCTGGCGGTAGAGCGCGATCTGGCGCTCGCGGGTGGCGTTGGTTTCGCGGACGGTGTCCAGCTGCTGGTCCAGTTCGCCATCGATAGCCGTCAGCGCCGTGTACTGACCCAGTGGATCACCCTGACCGTGCTCGCGGGCTGCGCGCAGAGCCTCCCGGGCGCGGGCCAGCAACTCCTCCAAGGCGGCCCAATCAGCAGTCGAGCCCTGGGCCTTGCCGCGCTGTTCCAAGTGCTGGGCTTCGGCGATTTCTTCCTCGACCTCATCGATGAGCGCCGGCAGGTTATCGCGAGCCGCGGTGATTGAGTTCTCGGCATTCTCCACGCCATTCAGCAGGCGGTCGGAGACCTCCAGGGCGTGCTCGGCATCGCGGATATAGCCCACCAAAGGACCCTGCTGGCCAGCCGGCTGGGACTGCAATTCTCGGCCGCGGGAAAGCAGCTTTTCAGCCTCATTGAGCGAGACCTCCGCCATCTCTGGGTTATCCGCAATGGAGGACAACACCTCCTCGGAATAGGAGCCGCTGAGAGTAGACAAGGTAGCGCGTGCCTGCGGCAGGCGCCCGCGCAGGTCGACCACCCGACGCGTCAGCTCATCCAGCTTGGAGCTGGCGTTAATGAGCAAGTCACGCATCTTGGCAAAGTCCGCCGCCTGCGCATCCAAGGCATCGTCGGCCTGCCCGCAGGAGGAGATAATCTCCACCAGCATCTGGCGGCGCTCCGCCGTCGATTCCGGCAGGTTATCTTGCAGCTTCTGCTGCAGCTGGAACGCCTTCTGCAGGGTCAGCGTGGAATGGTTCATCGCGCGCGTGAACGGGCGGGTGCGCTCGGGGCCGAACTCGGCCACCGCAATATCGAGCTCCTCCTTGCCGCGGCGAATCGATTCATCCGTGGAGACCAGCTCCTCCTGGGCCAGCTTCTCCAAGGTCGCCATGTCCAGGCGGTCCAGCTGCGCGGTATTGCCCGGCTCAATCTGGCGCGCGGATTCCAGAGTGGCCGCCGAGTCCTTCTTTGTCTTGCGCCTGTTGGCCACCGCGATTCCGCCACCCGCCAAAGCCAGCGCGCCCGCGCCGCCAGCTAGCCACAGGCCTCCCGAGCCATCGGAATCAGAAGCAGCAGAAGCGCCAGAAGAAGACCCCGCAGAACCGGAAGCGGCAGCGTCGACAAGCGCGAGTGCAGAAGCGCCGAACTGGCGGCCGTCGGCAAGCTTGGCGTAGGCCGCGTCATACATCACATCCAGGCGCCCGCGCGGCCAGTCATTGCCCGTCTGCACGCCCATGGTGGAATCATCCACACCCACCACATAGGCCGCAGAATTCGGGCCCTTGGACTGCACAATCTCACCGGCATAAGCCTCCGCGCCCTCTGGCAGCGAAGAAGCAAAGACCACGAAAATCACCACGTGGTGCTCCTGCTGCAGCGCGGCAATCTTGTCCTCCAACTCGGATTTCTCTGAGTCCGAGAGAACCCCCGCCTCATCCGTCACCTTATCCGTGAGCGAGGCCGCCTCCGGCGCGGCAACAACGAAGTCCGCAGCCACGGCCGGGCTAGCAGTGGCCAACCCCAGCACGAGGGCGGCGAGGGCGGCGCGTCCAATACGAGCAGCAGTAGTCATGCGAACCACGATACCTGCCACCCAACGCTAAAGTGGACAGGCAGTGAAGTACGTTATTGTCCTCGGCGCCGCGCAATACGACGGGCGCCCCTCCCGCATCCTTCGCGGCCGCGTGCGCTTCGCCGCTGAGTACGCCGCCGCGCACGACCTGCCCATTATCACGGTGGGCGGGAACTTGCCCGGCGATAGGTTCACCGAAGCCGGGGTGGCACGGGCCTTGCTTGACGACGAGCCCCTTAAAGTCACCGCCCTCGAAGAAGGCCTTGACACCCGCAGCGAGCTGGTAGCTGCGCGCGAAAAGCTTGGTGTAAGCGAGGCTGTCATCATCACCGACCCGCTCCACCGCCTGCGCACTTTCCTCATTGCCCGCCAAGAAGGAATCACCGCGACCGTTATGGGTACGCCCTATTATCCTTCCCGGCGCTTCTCCATCCCCTGGTGGCGCTACCTGGCCCACGAGACCGGTGGCCTAGCCTACCTGGGCCTGCGCACCCTGCTGGGGGAGAAGCGCACCGAAGGCGTGCGGACGGCCTTCTACCGCATCGAGCGCCTCATCCGCCCCAACCAGGCCCTGCGCCACCGTGTTATTGGCGCGAGGCAGACCCAGGAAGACCAGGACTCCGCCTAAGCTTAAAACCCGTGAGCTATACCTATTGCGCAGAAGACGTCGCCCGCCTTGCCTCCGAGTCACCCAAAGGCTCGGCCCTGCTCAAAACCGAGGAGCACCGCGGCGCCTTCTCCCGCGACCGCGCCCGCGTCCTGCACTCCGCGGCGCTGCGCCGCCTAGCGGATAAGACCCAAGTGGTGGGCCCGCGCGATGGCGATACCCCGCGCACGCGGCTGACACACTCCCTGGAGGTCAGTCAGATTGCCCGCAGCATCGGTGCAGGCTTGGGCCTGGACCCGGACTTGTGCGATATGGCGGGCCTGACGCATGACATTGGCCACCCGCCCTACGGCCACAACGGCGAGAATGCCCTCAACGAGGTTGCGCTCGGTGGCTTCGAGGGCAATGCCCAGACCTTGCGCATCCTGACCAAACTGGAGCCCAAGGTGGTGCTGGATACCCCGGCGGGCCCGCGCAGCTATGGCCTCAACCTCACCCGCGCCTCACTCGATGCCGCCTGCAAATACCCCTGGACCAAGACCAACCCGGATGGCACGACCAACCGCAAATACGGCGCCTACGACGAAGACACCGACGTCCTGGAGTGGCTGCGCCAGGGGCATAGCGATAAGCGCAAGTCGATGGAGGCCCAGGTCATGGACTGGTCGGATGACATCGCCTATTCCGTCCACGACGTCGAAGACGGCATCATCTCCCGCCGCATCTCTTTGGGTGTGCTCTGGGATCTGGTGGAGCTGGCCAACCTCGCGGACAAGGGCGCAAAAGCCTTCGGCGGTACCGCCGACGAGCTCCTCGAGGCAGCCGACCGCCTGCGCCAGCTGGATGTCATCAACGCCATCGGTAACTTCGACTACTCCCTGCGCTCTTATGCCAACTTAAAGAAGATGACCTCGGAGCTTGTCGGCCGCTACGTCGGCGCCACCGTCTCCGCCACGCTGGCGGCCAACGACGGCCCCCTCGGCCGCATGCACGGCGACCTCGCCGTCCCACCCGGCGCAGTGGCGGAGGTAACGCTGCTCAAGACCATCGCCGTTCTCTACGTCATGGATGAGCCCGCCCACCTGGCCCGTCAGGACCGGCAGCGCGAGCGCATCTACCGCGTCTACGACTACCTGGTGGCCGGCGCGCCGGGCTCGCTGGACGCTACCTTCGCCCTGTGGTGGAACCAGGCCGACACCGATCTGGAGCGCGACCGCGCCATCATCGACCAGATCGCCTCCATGACCGAATCCCGCCTGGAGCGCCTGGCGCAGCGCAGCGCCGATCTCTTCGGCTTCTTGAGCTAGCGCACGAGTGCTACACCCTGGTCCTTCAGCACCATGCTGATCGGGGCCAGGTCTTCCTCGACCATGTCGAAATCCGCAGCGATAATCGCCATGATGTGCTGCTCACGCAGGAAGTCGGCCAAAGCATCGAGGTTGCGTGGCGCACCGGACTGGCAGCCGCGCAGGCGCCCAAGCGCGCCATAGAAGTCCTCGCGCGTGCGGATAGGTTCAGTAATCAGGATGCGCTGCATGTCTTAGTCCTCCGCGTCCGGGATGCTGCAGAAGCTGTCGTAGTGATCATCGGTGTAGTACCAGACATCCGGGTCGGTCTCGCTCCCGCCACCGGTGACAATCCGCTTGGCCCCGCGGTGCCCAATCCCCGGCGTTTCCACCGTGTATTCACGGTAGTAATTCCTGTCCTGCTGCGGCAGCACACCCTCATAGTTGCCAAACCGCACGTTGTCATTATCCGGGTAGTCATAGGGGCCGCCCGCCAGGATATCGCTGGCCGTCTCGTGGGCCTCCTGGGGCAAGGAATCCATGGAACAGGTGGGCAGGTCGGAGCCGCCCTGCTTGGCGACGTCCCTCTCATCCCCACCAGACGCACCAGCGGCAGAGGATGCGCCCGATGCAGCGGACGCATCAGGCGTATCAGATGAGGACGCTGCCTTTTGGTCCGCGCCATCGCTGGAGTCACCGAGGTCGATGCCGAAGTAGCCCGCGACGAGGACGAGAACCGCACCACCGATGAGAGCCGGCAGCGATTTTTTGGAGGGGGAGGATTGGGCCATGGCCCCCATCATTGCAGGTGCGGGGGCCGAAAAAGAAATCAAGAACGCGCACTTTTCCGATTCCCACATATGAGTTCTTCCAGGATGTGGGACTCGCGGCTCTTGCCCACCCAGCCGTGGGTACCTGTACCTTGCGTGGGCGGGGTAGTCTGTACGCATGGCACGAGGCAGAATTCCGGACAGCGATATCCAAGCTATCCGCGAACGCGCGCCTATTGATGAGATCGTGGGCGAATACGTCCAGCTCAAGCCCGCTGGCTATGACTCCTTGAAGGGGCTGAGCCCCTTCAAAGATGAGAAGACCCCGTCCTTCCACGTGCGCCCGCAGCGCGGTTACTACCATTGTTTCTCCACCGGCAAGGGCGGGGATGTCTTCAGCTTCCTCATGGAGATGGAACAGGTCTCCTTCCCGGAGGCCGTCGAAGCTGTGGCCCAAAAAATTGGCTACCACATCAACTACCAAGGCGGCTCCACCGGTGCGCGCGATGAAAAGCCCGGCACGCGCCGCCGGCTTATCGCCGCCAATAAGGCCGCGCACGAGTTCTACCGCCAGCAGTTAGAAACCCCTCAGGCCGCCGCCGGCCGCGAATTCCTCTTGGACCGCGGCTTCTCCAAGGAAATCATCTACGAGTTCGAGTGCGGTTATGCCCCGGAGGGCTGGGATACCGCCACCAAGCATCTGCTGCGCATGGGCTTTTCCTTTGAGGAGCTCGAAGCTGCGGGCATTTCCAAGATGGGCAAGCGCGGTCCCATCGACCGCTTCCACCGGCGCCTGCTGTGGCCCATCAAGGACCTATCCGGCAACGTCATCGGCTTTGGCGCACGCAAGCTTTACGACGATGACAAACTGGGCAAGTACATGAACACGCCCGAGACCATGCTCTATCACAAGTCCAAGGTGCTCTTCGGCCTGGATTTGGCCAAGCGCAACATCGCGGAGCAACACCAAGCCGTGGTGGTGGAAGGCTATACGGATGTCATGGCCATGTACGCCGCGGGTGTGAAGACCGCCGTGGCCTCCTGTGGCACCGCCTTCGGCCCGGACCACCTCCAGGTGCTGCGCCGCCTCATGCTGGATGATTCCTACTTCCACGGCGAGCTCATCTACACCTTCGACGGCGACGAGGCTGGCCAGAAGGCCGCCATGCGTGCCTTCGAGGGCGAGCAGAAATTCACCGGGCAGTCCTTCGTCTCCGTGGCCCCCGACGGCATGGATCCCTGCGACCTGCGCCTTGCGCGCGGCGATGCCGCAGTGCGCGACTTGGTGGCGGACCGCATCCCCATGTTTGAGTTCGTCATCCGCTCCGTCATCTCGGAGTTCAGCATCGACTCTGCCGAAGGCCGCCTTCAGGCCCTGCGCCGCGCCGTGCCCGTCGTGGCCCAAATCCGGGATCAACCTCTGCAGCGCGAGTACGCCCGCCGCTTGGCCGGCTGGGTGGGCTGGCCCGACCCGGAGGAAGTACTCCACCAGGTACGCCAGGAGGCCCGCAGGCCGAAGAAGGAACAGCGCCCACGTTTTGCCTCCCTGGAGCAGACCTCCTCCGTTCCTGCGCAGTCCAATGCTCCCGTCATGCACATCCCCGGCCCCCGGGAGCCGCACCTGTGGCCGCAGCGCGAGGCCCTCAAGCTGGCACTGCAATACCCGCAGATCGCCGGCAGCTACTTCGACGGCATTACGGAGGATGCCTACTCCAACGAGGCCTACCGCACTATACGCCGCGCCATCTCCACCCTCGGTGGTGTCACCGCCGGTGCTGAACAACCTGGCGTGGAATGGCTAGCCGCCGTGGCCGGCGAGATGCCGGATCTCATGGCCCGCAACTTCGTTTCTGAGCTGGCCGTGGAACCCATCAAGCTGGGGGAGACCGGCAACCCCGATACCGACCTTGAGGCCTACGCCGATTCCGTGCTCTCCCGCCTCCAGGAAGCCCGCGTGGGCGACCAAGTAGCTCAACTCAAGGCCCAACTCGGCCGCATGCGCCCCTCCGACGACGAAGAGTCCTACAATTCACTCTTCGCCGACCTCGTGGCACTTGAGCAAGCCCGCCGCGAGCTCAACGACCGCGCCTTCCGCGGCGTGCGCTAATCAGCGCGTTAATCTTCGTCCGGCTCGTAAATCCGATCCGGCTGCACTCCATCCGCGGCACCCCGCTTGCCGCGGCGTCCCTTGTTGTAGTCCTTGAGCTCGCGCATACGCGGCTCCGGATCCAAGCGGTTGGCCACGGCCTTGCGCGCTGAGCGCACCGCGGCCTTGGTGGCGGGGGAGTTCACGGCCTTTTCATAAGCGCCCTTAATTTGGTGGTAGCGCTTGCGCCCAGCCTTGGTTCCAAAGACGTATCCGGCGGCAGCACCCACAACAAATTGGATCATTGGAAACTAGTCATCCCCTTACTTCGAGCCGGCGCAGCGGCCAGCGTTTGCGTACAACGTACGGGCAACGTGCAATTCTCACGATCAGCCTACCTGCCCAAGCCCACCGGCGTTGGTGCCGGTGAAGCTGTGGGGCGAATAGATATTGTGCGAACTCTTCCCAAAGACCATTCGCTTCGGTTAACTTAAGTTCTGTGGAGAGTTCTAAGCGTACGCACGCGGTCTCGGCAGCCGTGGCGATGTCAGCGCTATTAACAGCCAGCGTGGCGGCAGCTGAGCCGCGCGTGGCTGCTTTCGAAGAGCCACGGGAAGTCACCGTGAGCGAGGACTAGCGGAAACTAGCAGCGCGAAGCTATCTACTATCTCTCGGGGGTTTTCGAGATTACTACGTGCACAAAAGGGTGTCGGGGAAGATGATAAGGTGCATGTAGTTTTGAACTAGCTCAATGGAAGTATATTCCCCTTCCTTCCCTACGCCTCAGAGAATGGGATTCGGTCAGTTCCCTTCGTATGGAAGAATTGACGTGTCTTTACTTCTCTTAATCCAAGGAGAGCAATGCCCCTACCCAAAATCATGACTGTCTACGGAACCCGTCCGGAGGCAATCAAGGTAGCTCCCGTCATCACGGCCTTGGAGAAGGACGAGCGCTTCGAATCGGTTGCTGTCTCCACTGGCCAGCACAAGGAAATGCTGGAGCAGGTTAATACCATGTTTGGTATTGAACCGAAGCTGGATCTGCACCTGATGAAGCCGGGCCAAGGTCTCAATGAGATTGTCTCCCGCGCGCTCATGGGGCTGGATGAGATTATCGACGCCGAACAGCCCGATGTCATTATTTCCCAGGGGGATACTTCAACGGCTATGGCCGCAGCACTGGCGGGGTTCCATCGTGGGGTGAAAATTGTCCACCTAGAAGCAGGCCTGCGCACCGGCGACATCCACTCGCCGTTCCCGGAAGAGGCCAACCGTAAGCTCATCGGCCAGGTCGCGGAACTGCACCTAGCGCCGACAGCAGGGGCGATGGAGAACCTGCGCCGCGAGAACGTGCGTTCCAAGGACATCGCGGTCACCGGCAACACCGTTATCGATGCCTTACTCGAGGCTGCAAGCTGGGATACCGAGTTCGAAGACCCTGCCGTCCAGGAAGCGGCTCAGTCGGCCAAGCGTCTTGTCGTCGTCACCACGCACCGGCGCGAGAACCTAGAAGCTATGAAGGAAATTGGCGGGGCGGTCAAGGATTTGGCAAAGGCCTACCCAGACATCAACTTTGTTCTACCCCTGCACCTCAACCCGAAGGTTCGTGGCGCCGTGCTTCCGGAGGTTGAGTCCCTGCCTAACGTCATCATCACGGACCCGCTGCCTTATGACCAGTTCACCAAGCTTCTGGACCGTGCGACCATTATCCTCACCGACTCTGGTGGAGTTCAGGAAGAAGCCCCGGCTCTGGGCAAGCCGGTTTTGGTCATGCGGCAGAACACCGAACGCCCCGAAGCCGTTGTGGCCGGCACTGTGAAGCTTGTGGGCACCAACCGAAGCCTTATCGTGGCGGAGGCCAAACTGCTTCTCGACGATTCCGCCGCATACGAGGCAATGGCCAACGCCGTCAACCCCTATGGCGACGGCAAGGCCGCCGAGCGCGCTGTGGCAGCTATCGCTGAGCTCCTTGGAGTAGGGGAGCGCCTGCCCGATTTCGCTCCCGAGATCGAGTCCTAACAAGAACCCAGGAATGAACGAATAAGCGCGGCGAAGTGCTCAGCACTTTTCGCCGCGCTTAAAAGCGTGCTTCCACGTAAAATCCAAGTCATGGAATCACGAGACATCAAATGCACGAACTCTGAGCGCACCACCGCTTCACAGGTGTTGGCGGATGCGATGTCGGTAGGCCAGCTCAGCGTGACCGAATTCGAGGAGCGCTCCAGCAGCTGCGCCGAAGCCACGACTCGTGGAGAATTGGTTGACCTTGTCGCCGACCTTATCGAGGCCCCAGAAAAAGTTCTGTTCGGTAGCCACCAGGTAGCGCGTCAAACCTCGCAGGTGGTCAACACCACCAACGGTGAAACATCAACCGCTGTTGACCGTGCTCTAGCTCAAATTGAACCCTCTGCACAGGGTGCGCAGGGGCTTTCCCTCGGGATCTTTGGCGGCAGCACTGTGCGCGGCATTCCCATCGCCGTTCATCACACGACGATGGGAATCTTCGGTGGCACCGATGTAGATCTTCGCGGCGCCTCCCTCAAAGAACACGTCACGACAATCCAAGCGGTCGGGGTATTCGGCGGCGTCGATGTGTGGGTCCCGGAAGGATTCCGCGTTCGTGTCAACGGCGTCGGCCTCTTTGGTGGCCACGACATCAAGGTCGAAGGCGGTGCCATTGACCCCGCAGACCTACCTGCCAGCGCCCCTGAAGTAGTGGTGAACTGCTTCAGCCTGTTTGGTGGTGTAGATGTGCACGTGATGAAGCGATAGGAATCAGCTAAATGCTGATTTCCATCTCTCTTAGAAAAGCAAGAAGGTCGATGCAGCGCACCCCAAAATGATCGGCGACATCAGGGATCTTGACGTGTTTCCGTGAATCAGGGGCTGCGCGCACCTCATTGGTCACAATGGTTGCGTCGTGCCTGAGAGCGGAAGCTATCAACCACGAATCCGCTGCGTCCATGAACACGTTGACAGCCCTGTCCTTGTATCGTGGTTGACGTTCGTTCGCGACCCAGCGAACCACATCCGTATAAAACGCAAGCTCTTTGTCGTCGGTGCTCACGATGTATTGCGGATCTATGTGTTTCAGATACCAATCAAGAGTTGGATCCTTCCACTCTTTCATTTCCTTATCGACGGTCTTGTGGAAATAGGAATCACCCCTGAAAATCGGTTCTTCAAGCTGAACCCACAAAGAGGGAAACACATCGCGTGGATAGACAGATGCTACTGTCCCGATAAAGTTCGTGTCGATTAAATACACGCTAACTGGCCCTCCATTCAGCAGAGGGGGAGTGCGCAATGAGCTTACTTAGGCTGTCAGCAGTTGCGGCTCCAAGGAGTTGAGCAGCTTCCTTCTGTGGAATCTTCCCTGCAACAGCTGCGTAGGTTACGGCATCGAAGAATCGGTTTCCCACGCGGGCTTTTACCACACGGTGCCGCGCCGGGCCGCCTTTATTTGACGAGGAGTCCGTGGCTTGGATTGGCTGCGACGCAACGAGAGGGAAGAGCGCGGAAGCCTCACTCCTATCAATGACGTTGAGGTGCACCAGTCTCCACAGGGCGGCTTCTTGGCTCATCCCTGACTTGCGGGAAAGAGCTTTGACGCTATCGAATGAGGAATCACTTGGTGAAACCGTGCTCAAGACGAGCGGAGTTGGGGCAAGGAAACTTGCAGCGAATCGATTGCACCAACGCTCAATATCGCGACTTTCCCCGTGATCTGAAATTCCCGGCTGGCCTAGAACCACGTGTCCTAGTTCGTGCGAAAGGCTGAAAAGCTGGGCTGTCTTGCTGTCGCGGGTGTTGATAAATATCAGAGCATAGGGTGCTTGGATAAGCGTGAACCCACGAAACTCATCGATGCTCAGCGGACGGGTGGTGCTGCTCTCGACAATTGAATTGCGAGACACCAAAATACCTGAGTTCTCAAGAGTCGCACAGAGGGTTTTCACTTTGTCAGGGCCTTGCAAAAAAGTGTCTGCCGCAAGCCCTAGTACTTCTCTTGTTCGATCGGCTATAGCTTCTGGGGTTTTATTAGTGTCAGCGCATCCGAGGAAGGAAGGACCACCAACGCCCTCTTCCTCGGCAAAATCGGCGTACCAATCAAGGCGGGATTCCGAAGCAGCCAAGGTTTCCTCAAGGTTCGGGCTGAAGGTCTCAAGAGAGAGGTTTCGAACTGTCCGAAAATCCGGAACGGAAATCCTAGGCTCGCTAGGGGTTTGCAGGAGAAGACGGCCGAAAGGAATCTTAGCTTTCTTGGCGAGGTCCTGCGCCTGATTCAAAGTTGGCTGCGAAGTATTTTCAACCCATTCCCTAATCCGCGGAAAATCCTTCACCAGCTCGTCGAGACTCAGACCAGTCCGTTCAATTGCCCAATCGAGCACAGCGGGCTCAATGGTCACTCGTACTGTCGTCATTGTCCCTCTTAGGTTTCTTCTGCTTGAAAGCTTGTTGCGTTGTGGATGGGGCACTTCGTTGTGATGGGTACAGCTTAGTGGAAGCTTGGAGGGCAAGCACGGGTTTGCGAGGCCGTTGGGGCCAACCGGGGGACATTTGAAAACGAGAGCACCCCCACCAGTTAGCATAAAAGCAGGTCGGTGGGGGTGATTTATGTGCTCCTCCAACTGGGCTCGAACCAGTGACCCTTCGATTAACAGTCGAATGCTCTGCCAACTGAGCTATGGAGGAATATGTGTGGGTTGCTTGAACAAAGGCTTGCTCGCTGCAACGAGATGTAACTATATAAGGTCTGCAGTGATGATTACAAATCGCCAGCACAAGCCGCTTTTTCAAGCGTCCCAGTGTGGCGGCTTTCAGGCCCACCTCCAAGCAAAGCTAGACTGTCCGTCAGATATCACTCGCAGGGAAGAGGTAGAGGTTTCTTCATGTTTGTTGGACACACTCGCTTTAGTCTCTTCGTCCCCGATTCGGCGTCGTGGCGAGCAAGCAATGAACAGACTGGGTTCTCGGAAGACGAGTACCGCGACTACCTCTACGACGATGCACGCCTGTCGTTGCGTACGGACATTTTCCTCAACCACACCGTGCCAACACTTGCTAAGGCCGCCGAAGGCTTCAATGTGAAGCACATTGTCTCCTTCTCTAAGTCTTTACCGCAGAAATTCAAGGAGCAGCTGCAGGAGGCAGCGCACAATTTCGACATATTGCACCTCGATGAGCTTCCTGATGGTGATAGCGGGTGGACAGCGGTGCGTCGCTACGTTCAAGAAATTGGGTTTAAGGGAACGTTTGGGCGCTACCGGCTAGACGACGATGACGTCTTGTCCGCTCACTATTTCCAAACCACTGCGCCCTATATCAAGCCGGAGTTTGAAGGCATGCTCGTCAGCATGCCGCTCGGCATTGAAGCGGTCTATGCGGATGGTCAGTTCTTCCACCTGCGCGAGGCCCACACACCGATGAATTCGATGGGTTTAATGTCTATCTGCTCCGTGAAGGAAGACGGGTCCGTTGTGGAACCCCAAAGCGGGCCACACGATAAATCAGACCGCTATGCGCCGGTCATTTTGGATGCCTCCCAAGTGGGCTATTTGCGGGCTATTCACGCAGGGCAAGACAATGCTATGCGCCATGATCCGGGCGTGGTCATGGCGCGCCTCATGGAGAACATGGCTGCGTTCCCCCCATTTACGGATGTCGCTGCCCTTGAGGCGGGCTTTCCCACGGTGGCCAAGCAGATGCAGAGCACAAGCACACCGCTAAATATTGATGACACCGTTGGCAGCGGCCAGCACTACCTTCTTCAGCCCGCCAGCGGAGATGTCAGCTTCGTCATCCACGGGGAGTCGAATGATGAGCTCGATAATGAGCTCCTTGTGAGCTTGTGGATTGAGGATTCCCGTGGGCGACGCGTCCCCTCTTACAAAACAGTCGAGGGCTTTGCTGCCTCCAATAACCCAAGCATCGGGCACTTCGCGTACGTTCCCACAGAGAACGGAACCTTTCGGACTTTAGTGAGCCTTCATTTAGAGCACGGCTATATCCTCCGCGGCTTCCGGATTCTGGCACAAAGCGAGCGAGCCGAGGGAGTTCGGGTCAAAAAACTCGTCATGCAGCAGCGAGGCGGGAAGGCGCGCTTCGTCAGCCAGGAGAACTGGAATTCAGCGCGAAGCCAAGGCGTGCGTGGGCTAGTTGACCAAGCCATCGACAGCGTTTATCAGAATCGGACCAGCATCGTGGCGAACGTGCGCAGCGTTCTCGGGGAGGACCGTGCTAACAAAGTGATCGCGCGCTTGGACCAGCTGAACAAGAAGCTACGCAACTAGGGGCGGCCCTAGTCTGAGCCGGCAAACATCTCGTCCTCGAAGAGGCGCTCCCAATCGCCAGCTAGTGATGCTGCGTAGCCGAGAATTCCGGTAAGAAGCATTTGTGGGGCAGGGGCGTGCCCTTCGCCCCAATCTCCGAGGAGAAGCCTCCACTGCTGAGGGTGCTCAGCCACTGCTTGGGACCACGGCAGGTAATGCTGGGTGTAGTGCAACTCATCATCCTTGTTCTGAAGGTAAGCCACGTAGTTCTCGAAACCCTTGCCGTATTCAGTAACCAAGTCAAAGGTCATGGTGGTCTTGGAAAGCTTCCGGCTACTCCAACACTTTTTGCGGTACGCCTTTACCTGTGGTTCAAGGTAGCGCCCGATATGGGTTTGGGGGTTTGACACCACGGCCAATGAACCGGGGAAGCGGCGCGAGAAATACAGCGCGGCAAATCCACCGGCTGATGCCCCGAAAAAAATTGTCTTCTGGCCCACCTCCTGGGCCGGCACATCAGAGTGAAAGCTAGCGAGAATATGAGTCAGGCAGGAAGTAAGGTCCTCCTGAAATGGGCGTGACTCATCCCCTGTGAACCACCCAATACTTGCGCCCCGATCCAGCGAGGGATCGGAGATATACACCACGTTCGCATCAACGCCTTCAACCATCTGCCTCCCAATGAAGACAGGGAGAGAGGTCTTCGCTGGGTCGATGGCCGCGTGAAACAGCACGATAGTGACATCGGCGCCACGATCCTCAACGAGCACATCCATGAATGCAGCGCCGTAGCGAATCGATATGGCCTCAGCTTCCTCGGGAGAGCTGGCGGGCACGGGGGAGCTGAGAAACTCCTCGACAGAGTCGAAAAAAGTCGTTGAAGCGCCATAGCGCGCGTAGTTTCTCCTGAGTGCCATAGCCGCCTACTGTAGTCGCACACGCAGCACACCTGGGAAATGCTCACGCAGGGACGCAGGAATGAAATATGGGGTGAGACAAAACACCGACATCGGCCCATTCGACCGCAAGCCGGTAACCGTCACCGTGCTACCGTAATTGGCAGCGAATTAATAGAAAGGCGGACATGGTTCCGAGCAAAACCGATTCCCGTGCCTTTGGCAAGGTCAGCGTCGTTGGTCTTGGCTACATCGGCCTTCCTACCGCGGCGTTCATAGCTTCCAAGGGAATCCCCGTAGTCGGCATCGACGTGAATCAGGATGCCGTGGACAGCATCAACGCCGGCACGGTGCCTTTCTTCGAACCAGGCTTCGGGGAGCTGCTTGCAAGAGTCGTCGAGGATGGAACTCTATCGGCCCAGACGGAACAGATCGATGCCGATGCCTACATTGTCTGCGTTCCCACTCCATTTCGTGAGGACCACAGCGTAGACACCAAGTACATTCGTGCGGCATCCGAAGCGCTTGCTCCTTACCTGAAACCCGGTGCACTTGTAGTGCTCGAGTCCACCTCACCTCCTGGAACCACGGAGGATATGGCCAAGCACCTCGTTGAGCTGCGCCCTGACCTGTCCCTCAATGACGAGGATGAGAACGCCATCTTTGTCGCCCACTGCCCAGAGCGCGTTCTTCCCGGCAAGATCATGGAGGAGATGGAAAACAATGACCGCGTCATCGGCGGCCTGACTCCGAAGGGGGCCCAACTCGCCCGTGACCTCTACGCCACCTTCTGCACCGCGGACCTTCTTCTCACGAATGCCACGACCGCTGAGATGGCGAAGCTCACGGAAAACTCCTTCCGCGATGTCAATATCGCCTTTGCTAACGAGCTTTCCCTCATCTGTGACCGTCTCGGAATCGATGTCTGGGAGCTCATCGAGCTGGCAAACCACCACCCGCGCGTCAACATCTTGCAGCCTGGGCCAGGCGTGGGCGGACACTGCATCGCCGTGGACCCGTGGTTCATCGTCTCCGCTGCACCCGAAGAGGCAAAGCTCATCCACACGGCGCGCAACGTCAATGACGGCAAGCCGGAGTGGGTCATCGACCAAGTTCTCAAGGCCCTTGAAGGAAAAGATAATCCCGTCGTTGCTGCCCTCGGCATCGCCTTCAAGAACGATATCGATGACCTGCGTGAATCGCCGTCCCTCGAGATCGTCAAACGCCTAGGCGTGGATAACCCGCAGCTAGATATCCGCGTTGTTGAGCCCAACGTGGAGACATTGCCATCGGTGCTGAACAATCTTTCAAACCTGACGAAGCAGGACACAGAGGAAGCCATCGCGGCTGCCGACGTCGTCCTCCTTCTGGTCAACCACCGACAGTTCGTCGGTCTTGATCAATCTCTGCTCGAGGGCAAGACTGTCATCGATACCAAGGGCATTTGGCGCTAAATTAAGCGGTTAGACTAGCCACTCACCATCACTTGAAAGCCAGGAGGCAGCACGAAGCGTGAGGATTCTCGTTCTCTCTCAATACTGGGCTCCCGAGAATGGAGTTCCGCAGCGCCGCTGGTCGTGGTTGTCCAAAATTCTTGTCCAGGCCGGGCATGAAGTCCTCGTCATCGCGCCACCACCGCATTATCAGCGCCGCCTCGGGCTCAAGCAGTGGTTCTCGAGGAAGAACATCCTCGGTGCGAACGAGCTAGAAACCGGAACCTCCGGCGAGAAGATTCTGCGCTCGGGTTTCTTTCCAGCTGGTCCCTCGCTAACGCACCGCATCCTTAACCAGGCCTCAGTAGCTGGCTCAATGCTGTTTATGCAAGCGACTAAGCGCAAGCAGCTCAAGAGCTTCAAACCAGATCTGGTTATCGGCACCGTCCCGGCCCTTCCCACGGCTGTCGTTACGCAGTTCGTTGCCAGAATTCTCCACACTCCCTACATCATCGATCTCCGTGATGCGTGGCCGGAGCTGCTGAAAGAAAAAGGCGACTGGAATTCAGGAACAGGCAAACGCTCTATTCGTGAGATTATCCTGACTAAGGGCCCCTTCCAACTGCTCACGGCGCTGACCGAGCGTGCCATGAACCACGCCCTTCACCACGCTGATGGCATCATGACGACTTCGCAGGATCTTACTGAGCATATGGAGAAAGACGATGCGGATAGGGGAGCGGAAGGCAAGCGCCACATCCGGACGGTGCGTAATGTATTTCCCCCCAAGACCGAATTCATCGCTAGTGACAAGTCGCAGCGTTCCTCTTCAGAGCTTAATGTTCTGTATGCCGGAACTGTGGGCCGTGCACAGAAAATCGATAATGCGGTGAAGGCCGTGAAGATCGCACAAGACCGCGGTTACACTATCAATCTGCGCATCGTCGGCGACGGTGCTACGTGGCATGCCACAAAAGCGACGATGGAAGCTCTCGGCATTAACGCGACTATCGAGCATCGAGTGCCTGCTGACGAACTGCAGACTATCTACGAATGGGCGGATACGGCTCTAGTCCACCTGACCGATTGGGATCCACTCAACCGCACGGTGCCATCCAAGACCTATGAGTTGATGTCTTTAGGTGTCCACACCACTGCAGTGGTGCAGGGGGAAGCGGCCCGAATCGTTGAGGATCTCGGTGCAGGAATCGTGGTGCCACCAGAGAATCCTGAGGCGCTTGCGGAGGCATGGACAACGCTTATCGACGACCACTCGAAGCTCACCGTTTCCCCTTCTGGGCGTGAGTGGGTCGCCACCCAGCGAGACGAGGTTGTCCCCGAAGCATTCCTTGACATCGTCTATGCCGTGAACAACCAGCACGAAGAGCCATAGGGCAGGAGAAGGTTCACCGATGCGCATATCCTCTCTTAAGAGTTTTCCTCCCGTGGACTCCGACTACGCTGTGCTGTTGGAATCCTCTGAAATTCCCCATGTTCTGCCCCCGGCTTCAGGCTCTGTAACTTTCTGTTTCACTAGGAAGCAACTTTCAGATGTCGATCCTCTTCCAGTAGTGCTGTTAGACATTCAACCGGATGTAGCTATGGAAGTCCTGAGGAGCTATGTGGATGCGGGACGCCACATCGAGTTTTGGGCTCCACGAACGGATACGTCGAAACTTCGCCAGCTCGTCGCAGATCACACAGGCGAGCACATGGCCGTTGCCGGGGTCAACCTCAGTGATGGCTGGGTTCAAGTGCGTATTGAGCAGGCGAAGAATGGGGACCGCTCTAGTGAGGATTGGCTTGAAGGGCTTACGGTTGCTGCGACTCCGTCCACGGCTCCTCAAGAGCCGGTCACTCCTGCCGTAACCGCCGTGACATTGCGAAGCTTGCTCATTTCGCGAGTCACGCCTCTGGCTAAGCCTTTTAAAAAGTACTTGCCGGGTTCAGTAGTAATCCTGATGTATAAGGTTCTGGAGAGAATTCGATGAGCAGCTATGTTCCTGGTATTTCAGTTGTTATCCCGTCCTTCGTCTCTGGTGGCGTGGACACAGACGGAACGAATCTTGTAGAGATGAACCTCTATTCTGCTCTTACTTCGCTTGCAAAGCAGAGCATTAGGAAAGATCTCGTCGAAGTCCTCGTCGTACTCAACGGCGACGGAGTTTCTTCAACACAAGCAAGCACTTCGCGCGAATTTGACCAAGGACTCACTAGCCAGTTTCCCGAGTTGAACATACGAATACTGCGCGGTCTTACCCCAGGGGCCGGTCGTGCTCGTAACCTTGGCATAGCATCCGCACGCCGACGTTTCATCACGTTCCTCGATGATGATGATGTTCTTCAACCACGCTACCTCGAATCAGGCCTCAAAGAGGCCGATGACGGGGTGGTCACTCTCTTGCCTATCGTTGACACCATTGACGGTCACTCTTTCCGGGATAATTCGCTTAACGCCCGAATTACGGCATTGCGTGGTACCACTGCTCCGATCGCTTCCGCTCCGTGGGTTATGGGCTTTAATGCCAGCAAAATCATCCCCACGGAGATAGCTCAGAAGTACCGTTACGATGAGTTGCTTCGTTCAGGCGAGGATGTGGCGTATTTTGCGCACCTACTTGAGATCCCAGGACTGCTCTTCCGCACGCCGAAGGTAGGGGAGAGCTCTGCCTATGTGCGCACACTTCGCTCTGATTCGGTGTCGCGCCAGAGCGAAAGCTTCGATTTTAACGTCACCCAGCGTCTTGAATGCATTGCACAGCTTCGCACAATCAATGAAGCTGACCCGAAGCACCGCGCTCTCCACACACTCGAAGAAGCACAGTTCGGGTTCGTCAAAAGTTACCTCCAAGCACATCCTGACGATACCCAGCGAGCTATCGATACCGCAGTGGCTGTCGGCGTTCCCGGTTTGGACTGGGAAGGCCTACGCCGAGAAAAAGCGAACCGGCTGGTTTTCTCTTATTGCTTCCCCCCGTACGCGGATACCTCAGCCAATGTCACGGCAAAAGTCATCAGAAATGACGCGGAGCTGGTGGACGTCTACTATGCCGATATGGAGCGTGTCCGGGGACGTGACGAGTCGACGCGGCTAATTGTCGATCCGTTCCTCGTGCACGCCGAAGAGATCGATGTTGTGCCGTCTTTCGCGCATTGGGGCGCAATCTGCTCCTACGCGCGCCAAGCCGCACGTAAAGCAACGAAACGCGCCAAAGTTCAAGGCGGATATGACTCAATGTACTCGCGCGCCCTCTGGTCCGGTTCCCACGTTGCTGCCGCTCTTTTCAAAGGCAAACATCCTGGAACGCGATGGGAAGCAGAATTCTCGGATCCATTGAGTGTCGGTGTCGACGGTACGCCCCGCTCAGGTGAACTCACGCGAGGAGTGACTACCTACCGGCTGAAGACGATGGTAGAGCGTTCCGATTGGCGCGAAATATCGTATTCAACGCACTTCGAGCTCACTGAGCTTGTCACACTGCTGTACGCCGATGAAGTCATTTTCACCAACGAGAATCAGCAGCGGGTGATGTTAGAGCGTTATCCAGAGGACCTACAGAGCTTTGTCCGCTCTAAATCGACGATTCGCCATCATGCGGTACCCACGGAAGAGATGTACCACCTAGTGGAAGCGGACTACGAGCTTGACTCAAAACGCATCAATATCGGCTACTTCGGAAACTTTTACGCAAATCGAGGAATCGGTGATGTCCTTACCGCACTAGAACACCATCCTCATGCTGATGAGTTTCTTCTTCACATCTTTACCGCGAAGCCCGAGCAACTTACCCGCGAATTATGGAACCATCCAGTGTTCAGCCGGCTCCGTATCAACGGGTACATGCCGTACCTCACGTTTCTCAACGTAGCCACGCACTTCGATGCACTGGTAGTGAATGATACTGATACGAGTAGCTCGACCTTCACGGTTAATCCCTTTTTGCCTTCAAAATACGCTGACTACGTCGGTAGCGGTGTAGCAGTGTGGGGTGTCACGGTGGACGAATCGCCACTCTCGAAGCTTCCGCTTACATTCTCATCGGCGGCGGGTGACATAGAACAAGCTCGCAGTGTTCTCGACGAACTTCTCAGGCAGGGTAGGTACAATGCCCGTTAGCAATTCTCGGCCTACACATTGCAGACCGCGAGTATTTACGCTGATTCTTCAACAACTGATCTGGAAGGGCTGATGCATTTGGCACGGCATACATGGCGAGGCTCCAAGACTTCGCAGAGAGGAGTCGAAGAGCTCAACGTCCAAGTTGCGAAACACCAAGGCCGAGTACAGATTGTTAACCCGGAAGGTCTGCATCCACTTGCTACGCGACCGACTCTGCGTGCTTATATTTCACAGCTGTGGGCACGTCGCTTCTTCATCGTTGCAGATGCGAGGGCAAAGGCACTCCGTACTACGCGTGACTACCGCCTGTGGCAATTGTGGCTTGTCTTGAATCCTCTTTTTGATGTGGCGTTATATGGATTCCTTTTCGGCATGCTTTTGAAGACTTCACGGGGTATCGAGAACTTCATTGGCTTCCTGTTTATCGGCATCATTTTCATGTCGATGATGACGGGGCTTATGAATTCCGGTATTAGCCTCATGCAGTCCTCTCGATCGATGATCCGAGCGTTTCAGTTTCCTAGGGCTTCGATTCCGTTTTCGACCACACTGCGGTCGATGATTGATAACGTGTTGCCCGCTATGGTGGCGCTGATAGCAGCGTTTCTTTTCCAGTGGGGAACGGGCCCATCGTGGACTCTGATCTTCATTATTCCGTTGTTTCTTTTAATCCACGTTTTTGGGTGCGGACTAATGATGATCACCGCGCGCCTCACCGCCCAGGTCCCAGAGGCGAAGACGATACTGGGCCTTTTGACCCGCGGATTGTTCTTCTTATCTGGCGTGATGTTTTCTATCGATAGATTTGCCGAGCATTCAGCCGTTCACCAAATAATGACAGCCAACCCCTGCTATATTTTCCTCACCGCAGTCCGCGATTCCTCGATTTATCGCACCGCTCCAAGCCTTTCGACTTGGGGAGAGCTTCTGGCATGGAGTTTAGGTGCATTTGTACTTGGCTTCATCTTCTTCTGGAGAGCGGAGGATAAATATGTTCGACTCGTCTAAGCTGCCTCCCGCGCCAGGCGAATACTTCGAAGCCAAAAAGGAGCTTGAGGATAAGTCCGCCGACCAAGAAGTTCAAGAAACTCCCGAATCCCCGAGCGAGGTGTCTAAGGGTACGGCTCAGATGCAATCCGTTCCCGACATCAATTATGTGGAGCGAGCCAACGTCGTCGTAGACAACGTCTCCAAACGATATGTAATCAGCCAGGGGCGCTCCTCAGACGCCAGTATGACTCGTGTCAGCCGTGGAAAAACAGTGGTCGATGCCATTGTCGATGCTTCACTCATTGCGTTACCCGGCGAATCAATTGGCATCATCGGTCTTAATGGTTCGGGGAAATCGACGCTTCTCAGCATGATTGCTGGCGGGTTGGCGCCGACCTCAGGTCGCATTCTAACTCGTTCTCAACCCACGCTTATGGGTGTCTCACCTGCACTGCAGCCTGATCTTTCCGGAGAACACAACATCTACTTGGGTTGTTTGGCGTTGGGAATGAGTCCCTCAGGAGCGAAGGCGCAAATAGATGAGATTGCTGAATGGACAGAACTCGGAGATGCGATTAAACGCCCAATGAAAACTTATTCGTCCGGAATGTCCGCGCGGTTGTCCTTCGCAATCTCGACAGCGGTGCGGCCCGACATCCTCATGATTGACGAGGCACTTTCAACTGGTGACGCGGCGTTTGGAGCCAAAGCTAGTGCTCGCATGCACGAGCTCCTAGAGCGCGCCGGTAACCTCTTCTTAGTCTCGCATGCCATCAAAGAAATCGAGAACAACTGCAAACGAACGATCTGGATCTCAAAGGGTCATATTATTGCTGATGGCCCGACCGATGTCGTCGCACCCCAGTATCACGAGTGGGCCCGACTCATGGGCAAAGACGATAAGCAGCCGGCTCACGACTATCTCGCGGAAGTCACCGCTGTGTATGAACCACCCATGGTGCTTCTTGAAAAACCTATCCAGAGCTAAGCCATTGTTTACGGGGCGGATCATCTGAAATCCGCCCCCGCTGTAAGCAGGAAACCATCTGAAGGAATGACTCCAATGAGCCTAGACTACTTTCGCCGCGGACGGGGACTGATCATCCTCGTAGCATTGGCGACCGTACTTCTTATTGGCGCTATTGTAGTGGCAAGCAGCGCTATCGGGAGGGTACTTCTTGTTTGCGCAGTTGTGGTCGTGTTTGTGTTTGCCGTGATGTCAATATCTGCACGCAAGAAGTCGGAAGGGTTGACCAAAGAAGCCTTACGCCGCAATTTGCGCCTGGAAAAACAGCTCCAGGAAATTTATAAGGCTCTCCAAGAGCAGGACCGGCGTGCTGCGAGGGAACCCATGTCATTGCTGACAGCGGACCTGTCTGAAAAGCCTGATGAGGAGAGGCACACTAAACAAAGCATATTTGCGCCATCAACTATTCCGGCGTCGCACATCCTCGGACGCCCTGACGCACATACAGCTGGACGCCTGGCTGCTGAACAGACTATGGACAGTGATAGCTCTGAAGTTCTACACGGATTGATGAGCGCGCGTTCTGAAATGTGGACGCGACGTATTGAGCTTATTGGCTCACACGAATCTGCGGAATCCTTGCAAAACTTGGCGAGTGTTGAGCGCATCTCCTCACCTCACCTCTTAGGGAAACCGTTGAGAGATGCTAGCTATCTCGTAATTGAAGAAAGCCAGTTCGAGCGCGGTTTGTGGTCGGGCCTTTTGTCGACGCAGAAGACGAGCAGTTTTCTCCGACTGCTAGACCACATTACAAAAGCAAAGGAAAACGGAACTGTAGTTATCGTCTGCCCCAGCGAAACCTCGAATCATTTCACCGAAGAGCTTCGTCAACGTGCGACAGTGGTGATTTCGAAGAGCGCCACTACGTGGAGTTGGGATGATGATATTTACGCACCGGTCTTTAGAGCATTGCTCCACGGCGAAACAGAGTGCAATAGTACGGAAGAGGGGAAAGATTAATGAGCTCAGTTGTGGTCTACGGCGATGTAAGTCCGAACGTTATCGATGGCTCTTCTATCTGGCTGATGTCAATTTCTGAAGTGCTTTCTGGCGTTTTCGATGAGGTCCATATCCAGCTGAAAAGCCATCCGCAGAACCGTACTCTGCTGAGCGCAATCGATGGGACTGCAAACATCCACATCCATGCCCCCGAAGGTATCGCAGACGACGCGGCCCTTAGTACGACGGCTGCGGCTGAGTTGGTGGAAAGGCTCGTTAAGGAGAACCGTGCTACCGCGGTTGTAGTGAGAGGCTTCCAAGCAGTCTATGATTTCAGCTTGAACGAGAAAATCTCTCCGATGCTGTGGTCCTATGTTACTGACCTGCCTTTTCCCCCGAAAAAGCTATCCGGAACCAATGTACAGCGGCTAAAACACATTGCAGAGTGTTCGCGTCGGATTTTCGCGCAAACCGAGGCTGCGCGCTCGTATTGGGAATCCTTGGTTCCGCAGGCGGCCGGAAAAGTTCTGCTCATCCCTCCAATGATTCCGGACTTCGCGTTTAATACTGCGAGAGAACCGCAGAAGGCAACGCACCGTACACTCAAAATCGTGTACGCAGGAAAGCTTGCTCGTGAGTGGCGGACCCTTGAAATGCTAGAGCTTCCGCAGAAACTAAAGGAACTCGGTATTGACGCTCAGCTCGATGTGGTGGGGGCGAAATTTAACAGGGCCAAAGATGACCCCCAATGGGTTGGAAAAATGCGAGAAGCACTGGAGAAGGCACATGCCAACGCTGATAGCGGGGTGACGTGGCTGGGAGCGCTTCCCCGTACAGAATCCATCGAGCGGATCATGGCAGCTGACCTCGGTTTTGGATGGCGAACAGCGGAATTAGATTCGAGCCTTGAGGTCTCAACGAAGGCGCTAGAGTATGGTGCGGCCGGCGCAGCACCAATCGTCAACGAAACTGAGGATCATCGACAGCTCTGGGGCGAAAATTACCCGTTTTTTGTTCGCGCCGATGACACAGTTGAGGAAGTCGCGAGAAGAGTCGCAGCGGGCCTTCCACTTATATCCGAAGCACGTCAGAAGGCGGCAGAAGCTAGCGAGTATTTCTCGATGAGCAAAGCCCGTGAAAGGTTTATGTCATACTTCGAACGCGCTGGCTCCTTATCCACGGCGTTAGAGTCCGAAGAGATTCGGCAGCAACGGATCGTTGTAGCGTCCCATGACCTCAAATTCATGGGCGAGCTGATGGAGTTCCTTACCCGAAATCCATCATTTAAAGTGCGCCAAGACAAGTGGACAACGCTCCATACACATGACGAGGAGACTAGCCGAGAACTCGCAGAATGGGCTGATACGGTATTTTGTGAATGGGCAGGACCCTCGCTGGCTTGGTATTCGAATAACCTTCCCCATGAGACGAAACTGGTCGCCAGACTGCACCGCTTTGAACTTGATGGTCCATGGATGGAAGGCGTCGCCTGGGACAAGGTTGACAAAATGATATTTGTCTCGGAATGGGTCCGTAAACAGGCGATTGCGCGATTCGGACTTGCCGAAAGTAAGACCATCGTTTTGCCTAATACCATCGATCTACTTGACTTTGATCGCCCGAAGACTAGTGACGCGCAGTTTGCACTGGGGCTCGTCGGCATGGTTCCGTTTCTCAAGCGTCCGGATCGTGCGCTCGACTTAATTGAGCAACTTGCGAAGATCGACGAACGTTATATCTTGCGTATTAAGGGACGAATGCCGTGGGAGTATCCACATGTATGGAGTGACCCCGTCCAAAAGCAACTTTACCTAGACTTCTTTGAGCGTATTGCCCGAAGCGAGTTACTTACTGAGCACGTCGTATTTGATCCTTTTAGTGCTGATATTGCTTCCTGGCATCGTGGCGTTGGATACATTTTGTCTCCAAGCGAGTTGGAGAGCTTCCACCTAGCCCCAGCTGAGGGAATGGCTGCTCGGACGATTCCTGTCTTCTGGCAACGCGAAGGTGTCAAGGAAGTTTTCGGTGACTATGCCCAAGACTGCAGTCCAGAGGCTCGTGTTAAGGTCATTCTGGAAGGCAGGGAAAACGAATCCTTTAAAGTGATGGGATCAGCAGCGAGAGAATATTCTCGCAGTTGGGATGTGACTGCTGTAATGCCACAGTGGGAGCAAATACTCGTGAACTGAAATTAGATGCAGTGACGAGCGACAGTGTTATCATCACATCTATGCATTGTCTCGTGACCGGCGGCGCCGGGTTTATTGGTTCCCATCTCGTCGATCTTCTCGTTGAAGAAGGCCATACGGTCACAGTTTTGGACAACTTGTCCTCCGGTCGTCTGGTCAACCTCGTATCTGCTCGACAGAACGGCGATGTCAACGTAATCGAAGGCGATATCCGAACCGTTGACTACGATGAGCTGTTTACGCAACACCCTACGGAGGTTGTCTATCACCTAGCAGCGCAGATTGATGTTCGTAAGTCTGTCGAGGATCCCGTGAACGACTGTGAGACGAACGTTCTGGCCACGGTGAAGCTTGCTGACGCGGCAAGGCGCCATGGCGTTCGTAAAGTTGTCCATACCTCCTCTGGCGGGTCTATCTACGGACAGCCCGAATCGTTCCCCGTTGACGAGGAGACTTCCGTGGCACCAGAATCACCGTATGCCGCTGGGAAGGCTGCGGGTGAACTCTATTTGGAAATGTTTAGCCGCCTCTACGGCATTGGTTGTAGCTTCGTGGCCCCTGCAAATGTTTACGGGCCGCGCCAGAATCCCCACGGTGAAGCGGGTGTCGTGGCAATTTTCAGCCAGCGTCTTCTCAACGGTGAACCAACCAAAGTGTTTGGCTCAGGCTCAAATACCCGTGATTACGTCTATGTCAAGGACGTTGCACGAGCCTTTTATCTTTCATCGAAGAATGAAGCAAACGGCGAGCGGTTTAATATTGGCACCGGAATTGAAACTAGCGACCGCGAACTCCACACATTGGTAGCGAAGGCTGTGGGAGCACCGGACGAACCTATCTTTGCTCCCGCGAGATTAGGTGATGTCCCACGTTCATCACTTGACTCCTCAAAAGCAACGCAGATGATTGAGTGGAGTCCGCAGACATCGTTGCGGGATGGAATCAGTGCTACTGTAGAGTTTTTCCGCAGCGCTGAGTAACAGAGCCGCTCCCCTCTGTTTGCACAAGAGGGGAGCGAGTCGGGGTCAATATTCGACTTCGAATCCCAAGCGAACGCTAGAGAGCAACGATGCTATCTCGCGCTCTAGGTCGGCTCCGATGCGTCCACGTACCCGAATCGTGTCGGCGTTCAGATTATCTGCGAAAAGCACCGCAATTCCGATAAGCGGAGCGATATCTTGATCATCTTGTTGGAATACGAATGCGTTCGATGAGACTGCGACCGAGTTATACCCGCGTACGGCACCTGACCACGAATGTGCAGGAAGGACGGCAATCGTGTCCTCCGATAAACCACTCATCGAGTCATGGCATTCAACTGTTCGAGTCCCAATAGGTAGACCTTTGGGATAAAACTCAAACGGAGCTGGACTCAGTCTCACGGGGCTCGCATCGGCGGCAATGACCTCACCAGTGTGAGGAGACATCCACCGTGGAACAGTGAACTCGCCGCCACACCAATTCCGAAAAACCAGGTAGAGTGCTACCGCTTCACGGTTTGGGTCGATGCCTTCGGGAAGTTCATCAACTAACAACTTCAAGCTAGGAGGGACCGAATCATATTCGGAGAGCTCGACCTCGTAACCGGAACGATTGCCGGGTTCGCGGATGTGTTTAAATTTCATAGTTTACCTCAAAAAAGTTGTCGCCCACAACGAAAGATCCTTCAGGATTGCCAAGGAATGACATTTTCTCCGCAACTTGCTCCTTGGTACCGGCGAACGTGTCGTAGTGCCCCTCGGAGTTGGGAACGAACAAGACGTAATCGATTTGAGTTGGTTGGTCTTGGAGGGCCGTAAGGATGCATCCGATTAAAGCCTCAAAAGTTGCGCCAGTAGCGGTGGAGCTGGTTTGGCTTACTTCGAAATCGATACCTGTCTGACGCAACGACGCCATGTCGCTGTAACTAGCGTCATTTATGAGGGATACAGCGAGATCGCTTCCCTCGTTAGGGGACATGGAACCATCAAGAACTCTGATGGTCGACGAGGCTGCTTGACCGTCCCAGGCTAAGCTAGGCAAAGTGGAGCTTGTGACTACCGTTCGCGTTGTCAGATGGTCCGGAAGATAGGGACGGGCCTGATCCATCATGAGCTGTTTATCATCGATCTTCGGCCATTCCGGTGTTTTCTTGGAGAGCTCTTCGGCCTTCTTTCGCTCTGCACCGTCGTACTTCCAGCGTAGGAAATTCAGAGTTTCAGATGCCGCCCGAGTCTGGTTGCCGGCGTCAGTATTCGTCACTTGGCCAGGGTGCATACGGCGCAAAGTAACGGGCTTTCCCGTGTGCGTGATTTTATAGCCGGACCTCAGCATCCGGAGAAAAATGTTGTTATCGACGCCGCTTGATAGCGTAGTATCGTATTTCACTTTCCTCAGGACATCAGTCTGTACCATCCATGTGCCATGGCCAGGTGCAGCCCCCTTAGGGATAGCTCTCTCGGCGGTAGGGTTCTTGCCTACAAACAGCTGCATGCTTCCATCGGAATCTTCAAAATTAATAAAGCAACCGACATTACCAACTGAGCCAGCTTCAACTCCCTCCAGCTGCCACTCTAGTCTCCTAGGATGCATTAGGTCATCGTCATCGATAACCGCTGTATAAAAGCCTCGACTTACTTGCGCTGCGTGGTTGCGGGCAGCCGAGATACCCTGGTTTTCTTGCCAGAAGTAACGAATCCGAGGGTCGTTGAAAGACTCAACGACTTGCCGGGTGTCGTCAGTGCCACCGTCATCAATAATGACGATTTCGAAGTCTTGGACGGTTTGGTTCAAAACAGAGAGAATCGTCTCACGGAGGAACTGACTTCGGTTAAATGTGGAGATAGCCACCGTCACGATGGGCTTCTTATCTTCGTTCCGGTATTTCCAGTGGCGAGTGTTTCGGATAAAGGTCTTATCGTTGTAAACGACGTTCCGATTGAATTGGACTGCTGCTTGGCCCAGTTCGGTTTGTGAGACGGTGTTGATGGTCGGCGGATGCCACATGTGATACATCCGAACGTCCGCATCATCGATCCAGAAAGTTCGATATCCGGCGCGGCGAGCTCGCTGGGCAAAATCGAGATCTTCTCCACCGTAGGTGTGAAGGCGTTCATCGAATCCTCGAATCAGATCAAAGCCTTCTCGGCGGATTGCCATCATGCCGCCCATACCCCAGCGTGGCCGTAAGCGGGATACTCTTTCCATAGTCGACCAAGATTGCGGGTTTTCGGATACCCACAAGTCATCCATACCTTCAGGTAGATCACGGCATTGGAGGAAGAATGCCGCCTTTGGTTCTTGATTAGCAATCTCGACGATTCGCTCGAAGGAGGTCGGGGTAAAGACCATGTCAGCGTCGGTTGAAACGAGAATTTCGCCTTGGGCGATGGAGAAGCCAGCATTGAGTGCGCGGGATCTCGACCAATTCTCTTCGCCTTCTGAATACACATACTTAGCGCCAACTCGTTCGGCGAGCTCCTCGTTTTCAGTCCGATTAAGGGAACCGAAGTCTGAAAGAATTACCTCCCCATCGTATCGGCCAAAAGAGTCCTTGACCGACGTTAGAGCGAGCTCGAGCCTTCTCAGACCCCAGTCTCGGAAACCGATGACAACAGATACATCAGTCATGAATTTCCTCCCCAAAAACAGTAACTACATTTGCACTTGACCACTGCCCATAGGCAATGAGATTGAAATCGAATGAGGGGGCAGGAGAACTGGACTTTTTCCATTTAACGGGCTCGATGACCACTTCTCGGCATCCATCTGGCAATTCGAAGAAAGCTTGCGAGGAATGTTTGTGTGCCTCTACGGGTTCCGAGTATCGGTATAGAGAACCCAACCCAGAACTCCACGTCAACCTACTTTCGAGAGCGAAGTTCTCCGGGTCCGGTAGAGACGGAAACTGAACCTTGTACGCGAAAAATCCGTGTTCGAGCGATTCATCGCTGTAGGCCAAAAGGGAACAAGCTCTAGCTTCGAAGGGTAATACAAATTTTTTCTTCAACGATATTTCCTTACTTAACTGCCTAGGCCACTCCTTATTGTAGCGGGACGCGAATGGGTAGAGCAGTATGTCCAGATTTCTTGGACTGCAGTGAAGTAAGTAGCTAAAGGGCTGCATGAGAAATACCGAGGTCGCCTAGGTTGGTAGGGTAATCCTAACTACGCGCAGAGGCGTACAGGAGGACGCTTACGGGTCTCCCGCCGGTGCGAAAGGAATTGTTATGTCTCTATACTCTGGCCCAGACCGCGGACGCCCCATCGTCATTTCTGGTGGTTTAGGTCGCCTGAACACAATCTCCCGTGTGCTGGGAGGTGGGATCCGCATTCATAGTTATCCCGAGGTTCGCTTCGACTTAGACGAGCCGTTTTGGACTCAAATCGAGGAACTGAAACTGCACCCGACTGTGCGATTCTATTTGCACTCGCTGAATTGGATCGACTTCATTGTGGATCGGGCAGCGGAAAGACCTGCGGCTGAGTGGTCAGAGGAGATCGATTTAGGTGCAGAGTTTGCCTGGACAGTGGCGTCAAACTGGTGGGAGATGAACCACGCCACTCCCAGATGGAAGGACGATGAGCATGTGTGGGGAGGACACGCGGTCGCGATTAGAGCGGCATCACTGACTGCCCTCAGTGAAATCTTCCCTGAAGACGAATGGCTGTACGACGCTATCGCTTATCACGGGCAGTGGCTCATGGAGCATTTCGACGGCTACTGGAACCATGGGCTCTCTCAGGCTCTTGCGCTGCTCGTGGTGGGGGATAGGCTGGGTAATGAGTCGATGCTCTCTACCGGTTCTGAGCGCGCTGTAGCGTGCCTTGAGGTCATAATTGATGGTGAAGGAGCCATCAACGAACAAGCACCGGAGTACTCGAACTACATTGAACGTTTACGTAAGACTGCTGTTGACGCTTTAGAAATGCTTGGGGCACCGGGTGCGGAGAAGCTGCGTGCCAAGCAACAGCCTCTGGAGGAATTTATTGCCCATTCCCTCACCCCAGGCGGCACATTCGTTGAAATTGGTGACTCAATGCCACGCCGCCCAGAGTATGTTCGTGGAGGGGCGTTGGAGTTTGCGCTATCAAATGGTGCAACTGGGACTGAGATTCCGCGAGTGAAAGTATATGAGGCGGGCTACATTTTTGGGCGTTCTGGGTTTGGTCAGCGCAGGCCTAAGGATTTGGAGAGCTATTACACCTTGCGCTTCGGGCCGCCGCGGCAAATTCATGGGCATTTTGACCACCTGTCTCTGACTTACTGGGACCGCGGAAGGAACATCATCGTTGATGCAGGTCACCCTGGTTATGTGAGGGGCTCGTTACGTTCCTATGCCCAGAGTCGCCTAGCTCATAATGTGCTTAGTGTTCGTGGGAAGGAGCACGATGCTGAAGCAGCGTCACGACTGGTCGGTCATCAGATCGAGGAATCGTGGTCGGCGTTCGATCTTGAGGACACCGCTTGGGAAGGCCTTCACTGGAATCGCAGTGCGTGCTTTGTTGACTGCGGCCCCTTTGTGGTCTCAGACAGCCTTGAACCGACGCGCACTGTGGAGTACGCGGAGCAACGTTGGAATGTGGCCCCAGAGTTCGAATACGTGGGCTCGCAGTATGAGACAGTTCGATTCCGATCTGTTGTCGATGGAACCCAGTTGGTGTTCATCCGCTACGGTATCGACGGCTCGCGCTACTTCGACCCTACAGATACAAACCTTGCCCGAGGCGACCGTGAGGGACAGCGTGGACTTGTTTTCCGTAACGAGAAACCCACTGATACGTGGACACTAGGCTTTGGCCGCGCCAGCCGGGACTTCGGTGTTCTCACCGCAGTGGTTGTTGCCAAGCCAGAAGACAAGGTGGAGTACACTTTCAAAGAGAATGGGCCCGGCAAACGCGTACTACGCATTGTGCGTGGAAGCCAGACCTTTCTCTTTGATTACGACGTTAAGTCGCAACGAGTGCGTGCATTGTCCGCACCCGTTGAACGGGGATACGCCGACGGTGGGCTTACTCCGCGCTGATACGCTCCGCCACCGTACGGTTGATTCGCCAGTCAGCGCGGCCTTCGCTGAAGCCGGAGTAGTACAGCTCGAAGGTGAGGTTGTCCCCGCTGCCGTGGGGAACAAGGGTCGACTTGTAGAGGTTGGGGTAGCCGGACTCCTCATGCGAAATGATTGGCGTGTCTGAGCGCTTCCAGTTGATGCCGTCTTTGGAGCGAAGCAGGTACAGGTTGCCCTTCTGGACAGTTTCGCTCGGGATAACGTGCACGAGGCCGATGTATTCTCCGTTGTAGCGCTGAACATCAAGGTGCCACCAGCGCTCACCATTCGGTACGTAGGGGTCGATGGAGGGGTACCGAGGAGCAGACCACGTCTTCAAATCGTCGCTTTCAAAGTAGATGATTCGATTAGGAACACCGGTGTGGTTGGCGACGCCGTAGAGGCGCCACTTCTCTCCTGTCCAGATGAGGGCTTGGGACATGAAGTGCGGCTCGCCGGTCCAGATTTCCTGCTTTTCCGACCAGTGCACACCATCGGTGGATTTCACTAGGTAGATTCGGTTGGTCTTTCCGTTCGGGCGATCGACCATGCGCCAGGTCAAGTACATTTCGCCGCTGGGAGCCATGACGAGTTGGGTGTCGGAATTGTGCGGGTTAGGTTTGCCCAACTGATCATCGATAGGGTTATTTAGCCCCTCTGGAGCCTGCCAGGTCCAGCCGTCGTTGGAAACGAGCACATTGGGATCCTCAGCGCCTTCATCGCTGGCTGGGTACGGGGTCATTGCCATCCAGTACTTCCAACCGTTCCAACCATTCTCAAAGTAGAGGACTGAAGGATGGGTGGCTTGGCCGCTGCCTTCGTGGGTGGGCAGGGTCAGCTGCGGGCCGCGGGGAGCGGTCCACGCCCACAATGGATTTTTCTCTTCACTGGTGGCGAGCCGGTCTTTGATGCCGGCTACGTGCTGCGCAAAACCAGGGGAGGGCTCCACGGAAGTAACTGGGGCGGGAGCTGTGCTCGTGGTCGGTTCCGCCGAGGAGTTGGGTTCCTCAGTAGGTGCCGGGGAGGTTGAAGGTTGAGTGGACTCAGGCGTGGAAGTGGGAGTGCTTGGAGTTGTTGCAGGGGTGGTGCTCGGTGCTGGGGCTGACGAGGAGCCGTTGGAGGAGCCGACTCCGGGCAATATGCCGGCGATGAGCGCCAAGCCGCCGACGCTTGCTGCAAGCGCAACAAGTGCAGCAACGGCCTGCCGAACCTGTTCCTCATTAAACTGGGGAAGGGCAGGCATCTGGAAGGATGGGAATTGTTGTGCCTCTGCAGGTGCTGGGGTGGTTGCCTGTCCGGTAACCAGAGAGGCGGTGAGGGCTAAGGCAACGAGTGCTTTACCGGTGCGTGGCGGTCGACGCATGAGAGACTCCTTTGTGCATGAGGACGAGACAGATCGAAGTCTAGTTTGTGGTGACGTGTGAGGCAGGGAAACGGGTGGACATCGACAAGCGCGTGCGCCACAACTTCCGTTCTTTTGTAGGCCGAGGTCCTATGCGGGGTTCCCAGTGCATTAGGATTAACCCATGGCTCATTCCACTTCCGTCCGCACTGTCGTTGCCCCCGCAGCGGGTATGGGTACGCGTTTCCTGCCTGCGACGAAGACTGTCCCGAAGGAGCTTCTGCCTGTTGTCGACACTCCCGGCATTGAGATGATTGCTGAAGAAGCCGCGGGTACCGGAGCAACACGGCTAGCTATTGTGACTTCACCTAGCAAGGACGAGGTCATGCGCCATTTCGATGAGTTTCCTGACCTAGTTGAGATCCTGCGTGCACGTGGCAAGGATGAGCAGGCATCGAAGGTTGAGCGTGCCGCGCAGATTATCCAGCCGGTGGCGGTGGTTCAGGACAAGCCTTTGGGTCTAGGACACGCTGTTAGTTTGGCGGAGTCCGTCTTGGACGATGACGAGGACTACTTTGCTGTCATGCTTCCCGATGACGTCATCGAGCCCACTGCAGCAATGGGCGAGATGATTCGTGTGCGCCAGGAGCATGGCGTATCGGTGCTGTTAGCTGTTGAGGTGGATCCGGCACACGTGTCGAACTATGGCGTGTTTGATATTGAGGACACCGACGAGGACGGCGTAAAGAAGGTCGTGGGCATGGTGGAAAAGCCTGCGGCTGAGGATGCACCGTCAAACTTGGTGGCTACGGGACGCTACCTGCTGGATCGTGCGATTTTTGATGCCTTGCGACGTATCAAACCGGGGAAGGGCGGGGAGCTGCAGCTTACCGATGCCATCGATCTGCTCATCTCTGAAGGCGATCCCGTCCATGTTGTAGCTCACGAAGGCATTCGCCACGACTTGGGTAACCCAGCCGGCTTTATTCCGGCCAGCGTGGAGTTTGGATTGCGCCATCCGAAGTACGGCCCAGCATTGTTTCGTGATTTGGAAACGATTATGGAGAAGTACCGTCAAAGGTATAGGTAGCGAGCCGTTCGGAGAAATACCACGTTACGAGATGCCAGTCCGATTAGCTAGAAAAGTATCCGATGGCTTGAGGCGTACATCTCAAGACCTTCCTTATTTTGTGGTAAAATAAACGAATTAAAGAAAGTCGGCGTCGTCTCTATTGTTTTGAAAAATGAAGACAAAAGCGAAGATAATTCCTATTTGCCGAAGAGATGGTTTAAAAACTGTCGAGTCGCCTTAGCGTTGTTCCAATCAAACTCTGTATAAGGGGAGAAGCCATAATTTTCTAAACTTGCCAGAAGCTTTCCTGCATCCTTCCTTTGCGAAAACTGGTAATGGTCAGTATTGGCTTTCAGCATGAATTCCATGTCGGTTTCCGATGCAAAGGATAGTAAACTGTCTGGAATTTCCCTGAATAGGGGAGCGATTAACTCTAATTTACCGACTGAGATGAAGTACAAAAGGCTCATGGTGGTGGTGTATGAGTCAGTAATGCTAATCGGCGCGGACCAACTCCCGGGCAATTCCGGCAGGCTCAAGCTTTGGCAGTACTGGGGTGCTAGGAGAGTAGCTATTGCAGTTTTTAAATACCTCTTTCGATCTGTCTTGCCGGCCAGTGACTTGATCGAATCAGCAACGAGCTGTGGATCACTTTGAAGCAGAAGTTTCGCGGTGCCGAGCTCCGTGATTCCATTAGTGACAGGTGATTCCGTCAATCCCATCATTTCGAGTGGTGCTACCCGTTTAGGAGATTTGACTGGCCGAGAAAAGGTTTCCCCTAGGATGGAGCCAAACGAGTGCTGTGTGGCTCCGAAGTACTCCGCAGTGAGGATCGCGCCGGTCGCCATGAAAGTCCAATGGTTTGTGGCCAACGAATTCTTCTGGGTCGGGGTTTGCCGAATATTGGTTTTGATAACGAGCGGATCGAAGTTGTTGAAGAACCGAGCCTCACGTTCGAACCATCCTCCGAAATCAAGTGAAACAAGGTGGGCTTCGCTGCCCAGTAATCGGAGTGCCGCAAATGAGTCGAAGCCTCCAGAGAAACTTAGAATGCGTCCACCACCGCGAGGCGCGACGGGCATGCAAGATGCTGAGCTGGTAACCGGAGTTTTAGTGAATTTTTGTATTAGCTGCGTGGTTTCATCAGCAATGGGAAAGTCGTAGAAGATTGAGTCGAACTTTGTGCCGCAAAGAGTGCTCAAGGCTACTGCGACGGCGTTTGTGCTGGGCTTTACTTCACGATCGAATTCGTACCATAAGGAATGTTCTTGACCATCAAATTTAGCAAGAAGGGAGACGCGTTGATTTGAAACATCCAGGTGGCTGAACTCGATAGTGTTTGGCATTTCGTAAACTTTTCTTGGGTATAAAGAGACGGGTTGACGATTACTAGTCTAGTACCTTCAAGATATTTGGGGTTTCCTATATAGCTTGTCAACGCCAGCTAATCCGCCCGCTATGTTGACAAGCTATATAGGAACACTTCTGGAATATATTCAGACAAGTGCGAACACAAGCCATACTGATGCCAGTGACTAGTTCCCACAAAGCGAGGGGGAACGCAGCTAAACATAGCCTGCCCCAGATTGGGGCTAAGCGTAGAATCCCAGGCACTATCAGGCGGAGTTGCTGACAACGTATTGGCTATCTGTGGATACTTTCACCAGAGGTGAGATGCTTCGGAGCTCAGTGGTTTCAGCTTTAAGAGAGGCAACGATTCCAGCGAGCTGCTAGCTCCGGAATTCGCTATTTCGAATGTGACACCCGAATTTCGATAGGACCGTCGAGGCTTATGGTGAACGGAGATGATTGGCGTCCGGTTTCCGCTCTGGCCAATGAACCAATCGTCGATTCCGTTGTGAGAGATTCAATTTCCAATGCTGCGACGTTCACCGGCTCACCATAGGTTATGTAGTGGTGGAGATCAAAATGTGGTTGCACGTTCAGTTCCAAAACGACGCCGTCCCGTGACGACAGATCCGGAGTTAAGATGTCGACTCCTACGATCGGTTGGAAGGGCAGTGCAGAAGCGGCCTTTTCCGCCAAGTTGAGTAACTCGCGGGAGATCGATCCGTAAACGTTTATCGACTCACCTCCGCCTGCGACGTTCATTGAACGGTTTAACAGGATGACATCATTGTCGGGGATGACGGAACCACGAGTGGTTCCCTGAGTCTGAAGGAAACCATCATCGATTGGTGTCTTATGCCTTTTGAGATACGCTGATTTTGCGCGGTTGCTCTCCCGGGCGGCAACGAGCTCTTCGAGCGTGGATTGGCCGTCTCCAACGACAAAAGGATTCACTCGGCTTGCAGCCGCGACAGCTTTGCCGTTTATAACAATTACCCGTACGTCGAAGCCCTCTACGAGATCCTCAACTAGGATTTTAGCTTTTGGCAGTTTCTCTCGAACCAACGTCCAAGCTTCGATGAAGGCGTCTTCATCTGGTAGTGACAAAGTAACTGCCGTGCTTGTCGCCCCTGAAGACGGTTTCATGATCTTGGCGCTCGTGCGCGAAGCGAACTCGTCTACTGCAATCTGAAGGTCTGTTGGCTCATACACTTTTCCCTCGGGTACTGGTACTCCGATTGTCGAAAGTACTAGCTTTGTGGCTTCTTTGTGGGTCGCGAGGGTTCGCGCTAGGTGCACCTGATTTGACAAAGCATGTTCGTAGGTACCTCCCACAACTTTGCCGCCGTCGAGAAATAACCAGGTGCTTTTCCAAACTTGCTGTAGGGTCCAGCCTTTCTTTTCAGCTTCGTCGAGCAGTAGCTTCGTGCGACTTTTGAGACTCGCGTAGTTATTCCGAGTCATGCCCTGCACGGCGACCATATCGGCGATCATTTTCTTGAGGTGTTTGTAGTCGTTCATGGGGCTCCTTTGCTTTTGGAAGCCGATTCAGTTTCATCTTTGGAGGGATCCGTCCAGTGATTTTTACGAATCGATCTCAATCTCAGGTAGTAGACGGTACTGTCGCAAATCGTATCTTACTTCCAAAACTACATCGTTAACAGGAAGTGGAAATCGAGTTATCCAATACGAGCAACCAAAAAGTGGTGGAACTAAGCCTGAGAGGTTTCAATCTCTGGTACCTCTCGTCTGCTGTGCTGACTTACTTACCTTGAATAAGCGCTTTCATCGATTCTGATCTGCTCTACTCTTTGGCTATGTTTGTCTTAAGCTCGGATCCCTTGCAGATTTTATCCAAAGATTCTGACCGTTTGGTTGCCAAATCTTGTGCAAGTCCGAGTATCCAATGCGTAATTTCGGTGAGCTGACTATCCGAAGGGATAAAATCGGAGGGGCAATGGGCGGATTTCCAAATTTGGGTTTGTGTTTCGACGCAGTGCCCTAAGACTCGGCAAACGCATTAATGCGTAGAATTTTAGGTTATTGCGAAGTCCTTGATCTCCAGTGAAATGTTGGGAAAGGAATAACTCGATATTCTTGAGATTTCTCGCGGCCCAAACAAAGTCTTCAAGGTTTCGATCTTTAAAAATCTCTTCGTAGGTCGAGTCGTTCTTGAGAAGGAAGAAGAGCGTTCCCGAGCAGTATCCGGTTTGTCGAGAAAAGCCGAAATAACTGCTTGGCTTAAAGGGCTCTTCCGGTTTTGGAGTGCGTAGCGGGGTGAGGTAGAACATGACGGG